>CANPXA010000044.1 GCA_947585525.1 uncultured Akkermansia sp.
CAAAAATCATGACAACAAACGGTCATCATGATGACGGATCCAGAGAACTCACCCGGACACGTTGATGATTCAAAAAATATGCGCAAAGCGCACATTATCAAAAATCGTAAATCGTAATTCGTAAATCGTAAATAGGCAAATGCATTTCTAATGTGTTTGCCCTGCATGGATTTGGACTTGACTTGGCATGATGCTAGGTTGACAATGAGGGTGTGAAGTTACAATTGTTTATCATAACGGCTGTCGCAGGAGCCTCTTGTGCGCTGGCGGAGGAGGGGGTTGTCACTGTACCCCAACAAGTCAGTGCTCCGGAACAGCCGGAGGCGGAAGTTTCCCCTGCGGAACCTGCGGGGACAGAGGAGGCGAAAGACGAACAACCTGGCGAGGAGAAAGAAAAAGCCGGAACAGTGACCCAGGAGGAGAGCACGGAGGAGGACGCTTCTGCGGACAACACGAATGAGGAGGCGGCACAACCGACGGGCGAGCCGGAGATGGTAGGCGAGGAGGAAGAAGCTTCGACCGAGCAGGTGAAGAAGGACGTGACGGATGCGTACCGTGGCATTGTGAAGATAGAGGTGGCGAATCGAATGCCGGATTACGAGATACCGTGGAGAGCGGGAAGGTTCGGACAGGGAAACGGGACGGGATTTATGGTAGAGCCGGGAGTATTCATGACCAATGCGCACGTGGTGGCGAATGCCGAGAGACTCTACGTATCCCCGTACACCGGCGCGCAGAAGATACCGGCGCGCGTAAAGTACGTGGCACATGATGCGGATTTGGCTCTCGTGGAGGTCGAGGATAAGAGTGCTTTCAAGGATGTGCCCTACCTTCAGTTCAGCGATCGCATGCCGCGGCTGGAAGACGAGGTGCGTGCAATCGGTTACCCCATCGGAGGGAATCGCCTTTCCGTGACGCGCGGCATTGTTTCCCGTATAGATACCATCCCGTATGCACATTCGCAAAACGATTCGCACCTCATTGTGCAGATAGATGCCGCGATCAATCCCGGCAACAGCGGTGGTCCCGTGCTGCAGGGGGACAAAGTGGTCGGAGTTGCTTTTCAGGGATTGCGCATGGCCAATTCCACGGGGTACATGATACCTCTGCCGGTGATCAATCGTTTTTTGCAGGACGTCAAAGATGGACGATACGACCGCTACGTGGAGATAGGAGCTAGTTTTTATTCGACCGAAAATCCGGCCATGCGCCGCCGCCTTGGATTGAAGGAAGATGGTCTGGGGGCGCTTGTCGGGGACATAGTCCGCGGCAGCAGTTGCGACGGCAAACTGAAGGTCGGAGATGTCGTGCTGGCCGTGAACGGTCATGCTGTGGATGGGTCTGCTATGATCGAACTGGACGGGGAGCGAGTCAAATTGGAAGAGATAGCGGAGCGTTCTTTTCGGGGCGATGTGCTCACCTTTTCGATCTTGCGCGAGGGCGAACGCAAGGAGGTACAGGTGGAACTCCAGCCGTTTCCGGCGTTGGATATCACCGCCACTGAGTATGACCGACTCCCGCGCTACGTGCATTTTGCAGGTCTCATCTTCCAGCCTCTCCAACGCAATGTCATCGCGGCCAATCACCTCAACGCCGCCGGACTCGTCACGGAGATGGAAGATTTCATCCGCGGAGGCGGTTCGATGAAAAAGGAGGATATCGTGATGCTCACAGAGGTGTTGCCGGACGAGGTCAATGCGCGATTTTCACACTATGGGTCACGCATCGTGAAAAAAGTAAATGGGCAAGAAGTGAAGGGATTGAGTCATCTTTACAGCCTGCTTTATCCCGAGAATGAAGACCAGAGACCCGAGTACGTTGTCATCGAGCTCAAGGATGCCGCTCGGCCCTTTGTGGTGGAAACAGCGGCGCTGAAGGCGGCTCATGCTCGTATCGTGGCGGGCTACAACATTCCGGAACCCGCCCGCCTCAAATAACCCCACGCAAACACCGTCCCCTTTATGTTTCAGAACGACAAGATTCATTTCATTCTTCTGCCGGTTGTGGCGGCTCTCGCGGTTTGCTCATGTAAACCGACGCCGCGGACTGCCTTGGAAGAACGACAGAAGTCTCAGCAGACGGAAGAGACGACGGCATCCGATCGTCAAGTCTCTGACAAGGCTCCCTCTTCTGTCAAAGGGGGCACCACCGAGCTCGAGAAAGCCGAGCACGTTAAAGTGGGTCTGTTGAACGTGAGAAGCACCCGACAGGCGTACAATTACATTCGTCCGTGGGAGAAGCAAGATACAGAGACCGAGGTGTGCAGTGGGGTGTACATCGGGAATGGGCAAGTACTCACGGTAGGGGAGGTGGCCCAGGATGCCATTTATGTGGAACTTAGTTTGCCGGATCAGTCGCGTACGGTGCCGGCCAAAGTGGTGAAGTTTGATGAGGATCTCAACTTAGCGCTGCTCACTGTGCAGCATGAAAAAGATGCCGATATCTTCAACTCGCTGCCTGCTCTTGAAATAGGAGAGCCGATGCGCTTAGGTTCCGTTGCCATGCTGCGTTCTTTAACCGATGGCCTCATCCCGTTTGCCACTCCCATGAAGGTGGAAAGCGCAGAAAGCTCTTTGGTGCCGATCTACACGATGCGTTCAGGGACACCTCTGCCGAAAGATGTCGATGCCGGACTTCCTCTCCTCCATGGGGACAAGTTGGTGGGTCTTGTGATGGATTGTAACCGCGAGGGTCAGGCTGTAATGTGCATCAACGCTGAACTCATTCGCCGCTTTCTTGTGGAAGATGCGGAGCACGCCGGAGTTCCATCTCTAGGGCTTGCCTTCGCGGATCTAGATGACCCCGTGTTTAATCGCTACTTGAAACTGGAGCCGCGGCAGGGAGGGTTGTACGTGAGCAAGGTGACGCCGCTGAGTGCGGCAGAGGCTGCCGGGATACGTGATGGGGATGTGTTGGTATCTGTGGAGGGGATGCCTTTGGACAACCATGGACGCTGCCAGCATCCGATATATGGACTGTTGGAGGTTCCCGGTGTGATACGCAGTCTGAAGCCGCTCGGGGAGAAGTTGCGGATGGGAATCAGCCGAAATGGAGAATATCGGGAAATTACGGTGGACCTGAATCGCGACAACATGGAGAAATCACCTATTCCTGAGGAGCGAGCCAATAAAGCTCCGCGCTACATCATGTGGGGTGGCCTCCTGTTCCAACCTCTCACGGAAAACTACCTGGACGAATTGCGCGGCGAAGGAAACGGAGGACTGCCGCTCCCCTTCCTCAAGGTGAAGGAAAAGGTGAAAGAAATCATCAAGGAGGGACGCCGCGAGGTGGTGGCTCTTACGCTCGTTATTCCAACCCCCGCTACACTCGGCTACGATTCATTAGGATTTTGCACGGTGGAAAAAGTCAACGACAAAGCGGTGCAGAGTTTTGCCCGGTTGGCGGAGTTGCTGGATGAACCGACGCCTGATGGCATCACCAAAATATCGATCAACCATCCGCCCTACGAGATATACTTGGATCGCAAGTCTGTGGATGCGGCGAATGATGTTTTGCGGCGACGTTCTATCCACCAACTTAGGAGGATGCAGTGAAAGAATGTTTTCTTCCTCCGGAGTCGGGAGGGAGCGACAAGCACACGCCTCTTGAAGTTCCTCTGCTACACGTCGAGATAGATTGACAGAAGAGACGTGTTGGGTCGTGCGCGCAAAGGATGGGGGGAGGAAACGATCGCCTCAGTTTGCTGCCGGGGCAGATGGAGGAGAGGGCGGGGAGAATTTGTCATTCTCGCTCCATACGTGAATAGCGTATGCCCAGTAGGCGATGCAGAGCAGGATGCCGATGATCTGGAGAAGTCTCCCCACGATGCGACTTCCCGCGAGGTGAGCTACAATGAACACGAAAAGACCGACGCCGAGCGCCCCGCCTGCCAGCATGGCTGCTCCCACGTAGTCATGTCCGCCGAACACAAAATAGAAAACCGCCGGGACAGCAGCCAGCATACAGGCTGCGCCGCCGCAGTCCCAGCTGTTGAATTCATTAAAGTCTTCGTCCATGGTGGTCGTTCTGTCCGGGGAGCATCTCCGGCTCGGTATGAGGAGAGGGTCTGGAACCGAAGATGGCCGAACCGATGCGCACGAGAGTGGAACCTTCCTCAATAGCTACCTCAAAGTCATGGCTCATCCCCATGGAGAGGATATCCAAGGGCAATGGACCACGCTTCCGTAGCTCAAGGGTGAGTTCCCTGAGAGCCGCGAAAGAGGGACGTGCCTGCTGTGGGTCTTCCACAGGGGCGGGAATGCACATGAGCCCGGAAATCTTGAGATTCGGAAGAGTGACGAGGCTTTCCCATTGGTCGCGTAGCTCCTGAGGGGAAAATCCGTGTTTGCTCTCTTCCGCGTCCACATTGACTTCCAGAAGAATGGCGGCAGATTGATGGAGTTCGCCCGCGATTCGAGAGATAGCTTCAGCCGTGCGCAGACTATCTACAGCTTGGATGAGGTCAATGCCTGCCTCCAAAGCTTTGCGAACCTTGTTGCGTTGCAGGGGGCCGATGAGATGCCAGCTGCAATCCGGCGGCAGAAGGGGAATTTTTTCTAGGGCTTCCTGGAGACGATTTTCGCCGAAGAAGCGTTGTCCTGCCTCGTATGCCTGTACCACATCAGATGCGGGAAACGTCTTGCTCACTGCCAGCAACCGCACACTTCCGGGCGTCCTCCCGGAGCGCTTTTCAGCATCGGTGATGCGGCGGCGTATTTCATCCAACTGAGAAGAGATGCTCATGGAGATAAGGGAGATGCTGCCAGGAGCCGTTTAAAAGAGAATGAGGAGGTGATGTGGTGTCTCCCCCTGACGTACGGAATACGACGATTTATTCGTGAGATTTGGCGGAATCCGCGGACTCGGCAGCTTGACCGAGAGGCACGACTACCTCTTCTCCGAATGCAAGAGTCTCCTCGCCGTCTTCCTCAGGCTGAGAGACAGTCGGTGGCTCCGAATGGGGATTGGCTGGGGAGCCAAAGGTCTTGCCCTCATCATCGTTGCGGTAGTCAACCTTCTCGCTGGCCGCACTTACACGAAGCTCACGACCCATGAAGGGTTGACCGTGCAGCTGCTCTGCTGCACGCACGGCATCACTGAGCTGCTCCATTTCCACAAAGGCGTATCCTTTGCTGCGGTAAGTGCGGGAGTTGTAGATGATTTCGACGCTGCGCACGTGACCAAAGCCCTTGAAGAGATCTTCCAGCTCGGCCTCTGTGGTCTCAAAAGAGAGATTGCCCACGTAGAGACGGGCTTGTTCGGTGGGCGGCACGGAAACGGGCTTGCGGCGAGGTCTGGCTGCCGCTGCCGGATTGCCTCCTCTGGAAGAGCGGGGTTGCGCTACGCGAACCTTTTGAGGCAGGTTGCTCTTGGCTCCTCCGGAGAGATTTTTCTTGCCATCCCCCTTGTCCGCCTTGTTCTTTTTTCCGATGCCGAAGAATGACAGGACGCGCTTGAACAAAGAAGTCTTGGTCTCTTTCGGTCGGGGCATGCGATGGCGGTAATTGCGGTTGGAATGGTAATGACGACGTCGGCGAGCGCCTTGACCCTGCCGACCCTGTGTGTGGTGTTCTGACATAATATTGTGGCTTGATGCGAGGCACACAGGGGCTTCCTGACATGATACCTGACCTCCCCGTGTGCTCTGTTTGATTGATTCTTGTGGGCGGGGAAATGTGCGCGCCAAGGTGTACACTCGACTCCTCTCGACTGCACGGAGCAGTGCCCCGCCGCGCAAATATGATACACATAGTTAGACGGGAGACAAGTGAAATTTGCGACATTACCAAGGAAAAATAAACAAATTCCGGTGGAACGGCACAGAAGAACCCGATTATCAATCACCACAAGAAGTTGGGGTGATAATTTCGAAATTTGGCTTTATGTGGTGGTATAGGCTTGCAATAGGATGGGAGTGGGTATATACTGACGCACGTATGATGAAGAAAATTTTTCTTTGCATGGGAATAGGAGTAGCCGCGGCTGTGGAGGCTCCGCCGACCATTCCGGAGGGGAATATAACCTACGATGAGGTGAGCTACCAAGGCGGCTCTTCGGAGTTGCCCGCCGATTTCGTGGGAGGCAACAGCGGCGGGGGTGGCTACGATGCGATGGAGACGGTAACGCCGCCGTCATCGCAGACCTCGTCATCGGCGCGTACCGAAATTAATCTGGTTATGTATGCATCAGATTACCAGGTGCGTGGAATGGGGGTCACCAACGATCTGAGTCAATACGGCACATCCAGCTTGTATCTGTCCCATATCTTGGCAAACCGGAATATGTTCAACAAAGGTATCCAGCAGAGGGTGCACGGGTTGGCAGGGGTGATATGGGATGCTTCGTGCCCGTTGGGGGACATCATGCAGTTCCGGCTCGGCTACGCGATAGGGAAGGAAGTGCTGCCTAATTTTACGGTGGAGCTTGGCTACAATTTTCGCCGGGGCGGACTGGAAGGCTATATGGCCAAATGGCACGATGACTCATCGCACCGTGGAGAGCAGGATCTTGTGCTCTCTGCCGTTTACAACGATTACCAGAAGGGATTTTTCGGACACGCCGAGGTGGGCGCGGGCTTCTACGGACTCACGGGCTTTTTCATGGATTTCGAGGTCGGCTATCGATTTGCGGACGTTATTAAGTCGTCTCGGATGGGTGGGGACGTGGAACTTTCGTTCGGCGCTGCTCCTTCCTTCAGCTACTGGGGCACGGGAGTGGAAGGACTGGATGCCTGCCGTCTGAAGATAGCGCTTGTGCCCTATTCCCACGCCGGAACCTTCGGACGCGACGCTCACACGAAGATTAAGCCGTGGGTTCAGTTTGCATGGACCGGTAACAATGCGCGTAAGATTACCCGCAATATCGGCTATACCCCGGTGGATCATTTCCAGTTCACCCTCGGTTTAGATGTGGGATGGCGCTTCTGAGAGGAGCCGAAACTTCGCAGTACGGGCTTAAAAAATGGCATAACGAGAGTCATGAGTGACCACATACCGACACGCAACCCCGGCGAGATAGCCAAACTGAAGCGGGCAGGGGAGGTGTCGGCTCGCATCTTGCTGGAGGTGGCGGGCTTTGTGAAACCGGGCGTCACAACCGCGCAGATTGATGCCTTTGCGGCTGAGGTTTTTGATCGGGAGAAATGCGGCAACGCTTTCCTCGGTTATGCCGGCTACCCCGGTCATCTTTGCGTCTCCGTCAATGAGGTGGTGGTGCATGGAATAGGTGACTCGCGCGTTGTGCGCGATGGAGACATCGTGAGTCTCGACGTCGGCGCCGTGGTGGACGGATGGTATGGCGACAACGCTCTGACCGTGCCTGTCGGAAATGTGAGAGAGGACGTTCGCCGACTTTTAGCCGTGACGGAGGAGGCTCTCTACCGAGGCGTTGAACAGGCAAAACAGGGAAACAATTTAGCGGATGTCTGCGGAGCCATTGAGGACTACGTGAAACCCTTCGGCTTTGGTATCGTGCGTGATTATGTGGGGCACGGCGTCGGACGCAAATTACATGAGGAGCCTTCCGTTCCTAATTATCGCCCTCATCACAGGCTGCCTCATCTGAAGCGTGGAATGATTCTGGCTATTGAACCGATGATCACCTTGGGAACGTACCGGGTGAAGGTTCTGCCGGATGAATGGACGGCAGTGACGGCGGATGGATCATGGGCGGCGCACTTTGAGCACACTGTCGCAGTGGGAGCCCACGGTGGGGAAATTCTGACGGAGCGCCCACGAACCGCCCTGCCCGAGCAGCTGGGTATCTCTCTCTGAGGAAGTCCATCCGGACTTTCCGACAAGGAGTCAGAACTGCTCTTCCTTGCCGAAGAATCGGTCGATCTCAATGAGGGCGTTTTCCGGGGAATCAGAGGCGTGGCACACATTGAGCATACTGTTGGTGCCGAAATCGCCGCGAATTGTTCCCGTGGGCGCTTTCTGAGAATTAGTAGGTCCGAGGATATTTCGTACACGTGTGACCACTCCCGGTCCTTCTAATATGATTGCAATGACGGGGCTGCTCTGCATGAATGCGGAGAGTTTGGGGAAGAGCGGTTCGCCATCGATGACGAGATCAATGATGTGAGCGTAATGCTCGCGCAGAATCTTTTCGTCCAGCTGCATCATCTTGATACCTCGCAGCACAAATCCCTCACCGAGGAGTCTTTGCAATATCTCTCCGGAGAGGTTCCTACGTACACAGTCCGGCTTAAACAATATCAATGTCCGTTCTTCTTGTGTCATAAATATTCCGCTGGGGTCTAACGGGGCTATTCATACTCTTCTTTATACTTACTGTCAAGTAAAAAAGCGGGTGGTACAGGGCAACCGCACTAGAAAATGCGGTTGCTATTTACGATTTACGATTTGTTGATAATGTGCGCGTCGCGCAAATTTTTTGAATCATCGACGTACGTGGGAGGGGGCTTCAAAGTCGTTATTATGATGACCGCTTGTTGTCATGATTTTTGATATGCATCAACGATGATATCAATCAATAAGAGTATTTTCTTTTGATGCACCTCTCTCTAACGCGTTTGCCATGGGGAGGAAGCATCTGGACTTGTCAGGAGAGGGAGGACGTGGTAGAATGACGAAGCAGGAGGGAGAGAGGAGAAGAGCTCCACTCGAGGTCCGCTAGACAGAAGAAGCGAACTATGAATGATCTGACGAAGCCATTTAAGAGACTCCCGGTGGCCTTGATAGGGACGGGGTCGTATGTTCCGGCGCATCGCCTCACGAATTCCGATCTGGAAAAGATGGTGGATACGTCCAACGAGTGGATCGTGGAGCGAACAGGCATACGCGAGCGCCGCATAGCAGCCCCGAATGAGAAGACGAGTGATATGGCCACCAACGCAGCTCGTAGGGCTCTGGAGGCAGCGGGAGTGAAGCCGGAGGAAATCGACCTCATCATCGTGGGGACTGTCACGCCGGATACTTTTACTCCGGCCACGGCATGCTACGTGCAGGCCAATTTAGGGGCAGTAAATGCGGCGGCATTTGACATCTCCGCCGCGTGTTCCAGTTTCCTTTTCGCACTCAAGACGGCGGTCCAGTACATCGGCTGCGGACAGGCCAAGACGGCGCTCATCATCTCATCCGAGAAGTTGAGTCACATTGTGAACTGGGAAGATCGCTCTACGTGCGTACTCTTCGGCGATGGAGCCGGGGCAGCCGTGCTGCGAACCGGCAGCGGAGAGGAGGGAGACAGCGCCGTGTTGGCATCAGATATCGGGTCGGACGGTACGCTGACGGATTTGTTGCTTGTGCCCGGGGGAGGGTCGGCCATACCGACGACGGAGGAGAATATTCATGAGAAATTGTACACGCTGGCGATGCGTGGGAATGAGGTGTTCCGGCATGCTGTGGCGCATATGAAAGACTCGGCTCTTTCCTTGATCAAACGCACCGGAATTAAGCCGGAGGATATTGATCTTGTCATCCCGCATCAGGCAAACTTGCGCATCATCACTGCTGTTACGCAGCGTCTGGGCATTCCGCCCGAGCGCGTGTTTGTGAATCTGCAAAAGTACGGCAACACGTCCGGGGCGGCCTGTGCAATTGCGCTGGATGAAGCAATACGCGGTGGTCGCGCGAAGAAGGGTGACATCGTACTCATGGTCACTTTTGGTGCAGGGCTTACATGGAGCTCGGCAGCAATAAGACTTTAGGCGTCGGGTTATAGCCGTAGTCTGTTTGAGGATAACGGAGAGGCAACCATCGGATTGCTCCGTGCTCCGCCGCCACAGACCGTGGGGAGGTAGCCTCAAGGATGTCTTCGTTCAGAGGGTAGAGAGAGGAGGCTTCAATGAAGTGATGACGGGGTGTCTGTCTCCGAAGGCGTTACCGCTTGTCGGTGAGGAAGGGGAGATCCGGTGACCAGAAGAGCGCGGCATGTTGGGAGGTGACGCCCTGCATACTCAGGTAACGGGTGCGTAGGAGGCGCAGGGAACGGTGTCCCATTTCTTCTTGCAAGCGCGCAAGATCATGTTGATGTTTCAGGTGGTAGCTGGCAAAGGTGTGACGCAGAATGTCCTGCTGCCAGTGATGAAAACCGGCAGCACGGCGCAGGGCTTTCCATCGGCGTTGCCAGTTGGACGGACAGATTGCTCCATGAGTGTGGGGAGTGGAACGGAAGGTGAGAAGCCATGAACGTAGTGGTGGATAGAGACTGATATGGCGGCTACCGCCGGTCTTGCTGTGCTGAGCTTTCAGAGAGATGATGTTTTCTTCCCAGTCAATATCCTGCCAGGAAAGGCGGGTCAGTTCAGCGGGGCGGATACCGGCCCAGAGCATAAGTCCGAGGGCAGGCATACACGCGCGGTGCTTCGGTTGGGTAGAGGTGCGCAAAAGACAGACAAGGTCGTCCCAAGGTACGGCGTTGATCCGAGCTTCTTGCAAGGTGGGTGTTTGTATAGCTTGAACGGGATTGACGCTGCACCAACCGTGACGCATTCCGCAGGAGAAGATAGAATGCAGAACCCGGCGTGCTTTGGTGAACTGGCGAGGTGTGCGGAAACGTTCGGCGAGGGCTGTTCGGCAGGTGTCTGCATCCAACTCGCGCAGGGTTTGAGAACGCAAAGGGTTTGCACCACTCATGAGGCGTTTGCAGATGCCGCGTAATTCTTGGGTGGTCCGTTTCCGTCTGTCGGCACGTTCCTTGAGTGAGACTCGAACCGCTTCCTCGAAGGTGACGCTTTCTCGCATCCTCTTGTACGCCTCGTAACCAAGAGCTATGGCTTCCCGGCAGGCATTAAGCAAGCTGAGTCCTTCTTTTTCCTCCGCAAATCTCTCCAGTAGTTCTCTTCCCAAACGTTCGGCATCCCCTCTCGTCAGGTGATAATGAAGGAACCAATCTTCGTTTTTCTGATAATTTTTATGCGACATTATATGTAGGAAAACTTTAATAATAAAACGGATTGC
>CANPXA010000045.1 GCA_947585525.1 uncultured Akkermansia sp.
TCCGCAAATTACCTGAATTTTGCCCGCATGGTGGAATGGCACAACCTTGTGCTCGATCTCGCCGATACCATGAAGGTCATGCTCCGACTCAGGATCCCGCCCTTGCCACCCGTCGAGCAACAAGCTACCCCTGAACGCATCCACCGCTGCATCCTCTCCGGAGCTCCCCTCCAAATCGGACTCTGGAACACCGAAGAGCGAGCCTACCGCTCCACGGCCCGGCGCCTTTTTTCCATCTTCCCGGGATCCGCCCTCTTCCGCCGCAAGAACCGACCCCTCTGGGTTTTCGGCACAGAACTTGCAGAGACCGGCCGTCTCTGGATGCGCCGTGCAGCGGTGCTGAATCCCATCTGGGTCGAACAGGTCGCACCCCATCTTTGTTCCGCTCACTCCTTTGATCCACGTTGGGATGCACAGTCCGGTGTCGTCTTTGCAAAAGAGCGCGTGGTCTGCTCCGGTCTCACCATCGTGGACGCCCGACGCATCAGCTATGCACGCACCCATCCTCGGGAAGCACGTGCCATCATGATCCGAGATGGGATTCTCCCCCGCCGGATGCAACGTTCCTACCCTTTCCTTGAGCACTTGGAAAAGATGCTGGAGCGGGTGTCGGAAGCGGAGCATAAGCTGCGTCGCCGTGACCTCATCCGCTGCGATGACGCTATTTTCTCCTTCTTCGACTCGCGCATCCCTCTTTCCTGCACGGATGAAAAAAGTTTGCGCGATTGGCTTCTGCGAGCGGAAAAAGACAACCCTCACACCCTCTTCATTCCCTACGAAGACTGCATCTACCCCGGGGAAGACAACGCCCCTCATGAGCTCTATCCCGACGAGTTCCATATTGATGGCGAAGAATATCCCATCTATTACCGCCATGCACCGGGAGAAGAAGACGACGGTGTGACCATTGGCGTCCACATCGACCAGCTGGATTCGTTCCCGGACTGGCTACCCTCCTGGGGGATTCCGGCTCAGCTGCCCCAGCGCGTAGAGATGCTTCTACGTTCGCTACCAAAAAATGAGCGCCGCTTCCTCACTCCTCTCTCCGAAAAAGCAGATGAATTTATTTCATCTCTCGGTGATGAATTGCCTCATGTATCTCTCAATAAACAACTTGCACACTTCGTAAGCAAACTCACCGGACGCTTCCTCCACCCGGACGAATTCAGCACCTGCCGCTTCCCGGAGGAGCTTGTCACCAAAATTTGGGTCTGTGATGATGAAGGACAACAACTTGCCCTCGGTACAGACGCCAACATCCTCCGAAAGCGCCTCGTCTCCTTTCGAGAAAAACGCTTCCACAGTCAGGCTTCCCGTTCTTTTTCCTCCTCTCCCATGACCCATTGGGATTGTGGAGATCTGCCCCCCACCGTCTCCGTCGGCACAGAGACCGGCTACCCCGCTTTGGCAGATGGAGGAAATCACGTCTCCGTGCGTATTCTACCCACGGTAGAACAAGCTGAAAGGACACACCGGGCGGGTGTGCGACGGCTGGTTTTCCTGCGCTATGGTGATTTTCTGCGCTCGGTGCAGAAAAAGCTGCCTCTCCGTTCTCTCCAGGCAAAGCTCGCCCTCACCTCGATCGGTCTCAAACCTTCGGAGAACGCAGCTATGACCCTCGCCGCTGCCGTAGATTCCAATCTCATGCCGCTTCCCCGAAACAGGGATGAATTCGAAAGCATCTGCCTGCGTGTTCGTGAAAACCTCCACGACACCTTCACCGGCGCACTTTCCCAGCTCTGGGAGCAACTCGGGTCCACTCATCAAACGCTTTTCTCCTTTCTCGCAACTACCTCGAGCAATTCGGCTTATAAGCGCACCACATCGGATCTTCTTCGTCAGTGGAACTGGCTCACTCGTCCGGGCTTTCTCATCGATTATTCCCCGGCGTTCCAGCGGAATCTCCTGAGATTTCTGCACGGAATCACCACGCGCCTTGAAAACCTGCAACTCAAACCCATCGCGAATGACCTAAAACGGCTCGAGGATTTTGAACGCACTGTCCCCTCTGAGTTCTACACCGAGTTCCCGGCACATGCCGACTCCATGCAATGGCTCTCTTTCGGCGCCATGGTCGAAGAGTATCGCCTCTCCCTCTTTGCACCCGCTCTCGCCCAGAAAGGGGCTGCTTCCGAAAAAAAGCTCCTCGCCGCCAATCCCGTGCGACACGTAAAATAGCGAAAAACTTCTTCTTTGCGCTTGACAGGGTGGGAAGTATATGCTATCCTCCGGCTCCGCTGACGTGGGCAAGACTCTGTCAGGCATCGTAACTAATTTACAAAAAAGATATGGTATCAATCCGACTCAACCGCCAAGGCGCCAAAAACCGCCCCTACTACAAAATAGTCGTCGTGGACAGTCACAAGCGGCGCGATGGGGCTTACATTGAGCAGTTGGGAACCTATGATCCCATGGTGGAAGGGGTCAATTACAAAATCGACTTGGAAAAAGTCGACAAATGGCTCAAAACGGGAGCCAAACCCTCTGAGACCGTCGCCTCCATCATCAAGAAGGTGAGAGCTGCGGCAACCCAGGCGTGAGTTGCTGCGGAGACACCTCCGTGAGTTTGTCTTGTCCTACCACGAAGGTGCTGTTTTTTTCGGGATCTTTCATGGCTCATCCGGCTGTGAAGGATCTTTTTATAGGATATGCCTGAATGGCTCACCAGGTTTTGCCTCTATCTCGCTCCCATGGCGGGGGTGAGTGATCTTGTCTTTCGTTCGCTGTGCAAGGAGCTCGGGGCGGATGTCGTGGAAACCGAATTCGTCTCAGCCGAAGGTGTGCTCCAAGCGTGGAACCGAACACATTCCTACGTGGAAATCTCTGCCTCCCAGCGACCGGTCGGAGTGCAAATCTTCGGTTCAAACGCAGCCAACATGCAAGAGGCAGCACGTATCATCTGCGGTGAGATCCACCCCGACTTTATCGACCTGAACGCCGGCTGTCCGGTGCCCAAAGTGGTCGGGCATAACGGGGGCTCCTCTCTGCTCCGAGAACCGGAGCTGCTGCAACGCATCACGGAAGCTCTCGTACGCGGGGTCGGGGAGTCCTGTCCGATCACTGCAAAAATCCGTATTGGCTGGGATGCGGAACACATCTGCGCACGCGAAATTTGTCATCGGCTCGCCCAAGCGGGTGTTGCTTCCATCACCATCCATGGACGCACCCGCTCCCAACAATACGGAGGCAGAGCCAACTGGGACATCATCCGCGAATGTGCAGCGGCGGAGACTGTACCTATCATCGGCAACGGAGATCTCGTTACGGCGCAGGATGTTGCACGCGAGTGGAGGACCGGTGGCGTAGCCGGAGTCATGATCGGGCGTGCCGCAATGACAAACCCTTGGATTTTCCGTGAGGCAAAACACCTCATGAAAACAGGCTCACCCCTTGCTCCTCCCTCCACGGCAGAAAGGGTAGAATTTATCCTGCGACATGTCCGTCTCGAACTCGAACACGGTCGATACGGAGATGAAAGCTCCACCTTACGCACCATGCGCGCCCGTCTGTTGGCTTATGCCAAAGGTATCCCCGGCTCCAAGAGCCATCGCCCTGCATTGGCCCGAGTGAGCAGCCTTGCAGAGCTTCGAGAGATATTAGCAGATCTCTCCTCCGATGGTTGAAAAACGACCTTCGAAAAATTATTTAGCTGCGCTCTTTTCGTCCATTTTCGCGCGCACCTTCGTCTCGATTTCGGCGTAGAGTTCGGCGTTGTTGCGTAACATATCCTTGGTTCCGTCACGTCCCTGAGCCAATTGAGCCCCGTTGTAACTAAACCATGAGCCGCGCTTCTGCACGATGTCATACTCCATCGCAAGGTCGATAAGGCTCCCGACTGAGGAGATGCCCTCGTTGTACATGATGTCAAACTCGCACTCCGTAAACGGAGGCGCTACCTTGTTTTTCACAACCTTGAGCTTTGTACGGTTGCCTGCCACAGCCCCGTCTGCTCCCTTGATCTGACCGATACGTCGTATGTCACAACGCACAGATGCGTAGAACTTCAACGCACGACCACCGGGAGTTGTCTCCGGGTTACCGAACATGATGCCGATCTTTTCACGGATCTGATTCGTGAAGATGCACACCGTCCGGGCTTTTGAAATGAGTGAGGTGAGCTTACGCAGTGCAGCGCTCATGAGACGAGCTTGCGCGCCTACTGTACTGTCGCCAATGTCTCCTTCAAGTTCCTGACGAGTTACCAGCGCCGCCACGGAATCCACCACGATAACGTCGATCGTATTAGAACGCACGAGAGCCTCGCAGATCTGCAGCGCCTCTTCACCACTCCCCGGCTGAGAAACGAGCAGGTCGTCCAAATTGACGCCGAGTTTCGCGGCGTAGGAAGGATCCAGCGCGTGCTCCACATCGATGAAAGCAGCCAGTCCGCCGGCCTTCTGAGCCTGAGCTATAGCCGTCAGAGTGAGGGTGGTTTTACCGGAAGACTCCGGTCCGAAGACCTCGACGATTCTCCCGCGTGGGAAACCGCCCACACCAAGTGCTCGATCAATCAACAGATTGCCGGTAGGTATCACGTCCACCTCCATCTTTTTCTGATCTCCGAGGCGCATGATGGCATTCTCCCCAAAGTCCTTTTGTATCTGCAGCATCGCCGCATCAAGCGCCCTCTGTCTCTGCGCGCGCAACTTGTCCTGCTCCTGTGTATTCTCTTTACTCATATCGCCACCGATCATACAGTTTTCATCCCCTTCTTGCAAGCCCAAATATAACCGAATTCATGGCACGAACGACGGAAATCTCCCCGCTCCATTCAACCGTCTTTTTCACCCTCCGTCTCACCCGGCTCACAAATTGCCCCCGTTGCGCTCAAGCATGAGGCGAAAACCGACGGTTGGGGCGGTGGCGTCAGCGGGTCGCGGAGTCCTGCTGCCGGTCGAAAGCTGAGCCGGTCGAAAAGAACTGTAGTCTCCACCGCGAGTAACCCCATAGTGACGGAAAGCAAAGCCTGCCGGCCCGCCGTACTCATCACTCACCCATTCCTGCACGTTTCCTTCCATGTCGTGAAAGCCCAGCTTGTTCGCGGCAAAGGAGCCTACCGGAGCCGTGAACGGAAACTTGTCTGTGTAGTATTCCAAAACCCTCTGCGGAGAGACATAAGGCCGAGCCGATGTGTCAGAAAAATTACCAACTCCCGTCGGCGGAGGCCACTCAAGTCCCCAGTAGAAGTCCGGTCGCGTGTTCTTGCCTTGAGTCTGACCGCGCTCAAAAGGGGAATCCCCTTTTTCCTCCTTCAGACCAACCATAGCGCTCCATTCTTTATCCGACGGCAATCGGTATTCATCCGTATCCTCAATGAGTCCGGCCTCTCTTTCCTGAGCGGTAAGCCAACGAGCAAAGCGTTCGGCAGTCGCCCGGGATACACCGACAACGGGATGCTGCGGAGCCTGCACAAACTCAGTCGGAGGGGGAACAGCCGCTCCGGTTGTGGCTGCAAAGGCATGGAAATCCGCCACACGCACCTCCGTCACTCCTGCGAGTATATTGGGAAGCAATGGCTTGAAGTTGAGACCCAAACTATTGGTCCATTCCCTGCCGAAGGAGACAGAATTGTTGAGCTTCAGGGTAACGTTAAGCGACATGTCTCGGGGAGACATCCCACTGAATCGTTCTGTAGAAAAACCCGCCATCTTGATCTCGAGGAAATAGGGCGCAAGCGGTACGCGAACCCCTTGCAACGGTGTCACTCCCAACGATCTCCCGTTCAACCAAACCATCGCTCCCGGCGGAGATGTCCGCACGGAGATGGGAACCTTCTGAACCGGACGTGTCACCAGCCGATAGGCGCACATTTCCCCGCCGTCTGACGTTCCGGGTTCCGGCTCCGTCACCATGGTGTGATCTCCTCCGAGAAATCCTCGCAGCTCGCATATGTGCGCCAACCATAGGATATAGGAATTAATTCCCTCCTGTGTGGTGCGCACATATTGCCCGTCCGGTGTCTTGTCGTAGGGGATGTTGACTTGGGGACGTACTCGACGCAGATAGCTCTCAAATTGCTGGACGGTCACCGGTGAAGACGCTCTGTGTTCATCCCCATCCGGATGATAAATCGTGCCCAAGGCATCCTGCCAGTCCTTTCCTCGTCTCGGCGGGCGATAAGGCTGCAATTCCCCTCCAAGGGCCAAAACGCCGCCGGAGGGAACCACGCCACTGACCTCACAGTCCGCAAACCCCTCCTTACGCAACGTAAAGGAGAGTTCTGACCCCGGTTTCGCCTCGACAGGTCCATACGGCGTCTCATCCACATACGTCCCATCGGCTGCATATATGGATGCTCCTGCCGGGACGGACGAAATAAAGAGTTTTCCGGTTTTATCCTGTTCGGAGGGCTTCTCAAGCCTCACGTTGTTGTGCCCGCTGACTGCACCGATAATTTTCCCTCTCGTTTGCTCAGGCAGTGAGAAGAATACCGTGGCTGCCACAACGCAGAGCGCCAGCGTGGTGAGAGCCACCGTCGCTATCCAACGACGGCGCCTCAAACGGCGCAGCTTGTGATAAGGAGCGTACTGTCTCAGGGCATCCAGTCTCTCCGCCAAAGCCACCGCCGTGGTGATGGATGATTTATCTGACCTCGGTTCCGCAGCGGCACAAATGATTTCGTTGAACTCCAACCAACGCCGGTGAGTCTCTCCCTCAGGCACCTTGTCGGGCAATTCCGGAAAATCCAGTCTGTCTTTTCCCGTGCCCATCTCGTAAAGCACTTTCGCCAACGCATACACATCCGCCCGCGGCGTTCCGGCTCCGTCAGGTGGTATGTATCCTTCCGTCCCGGCAAATGACGGATTGTTGCTCTGCGCCACGGATCCGGCGTCCGCCAGCTTTGCGCGCCCATTCACAAAGACGATGTTGGAGGGCTTGATATCGCGGTGGGAGAGTTCCTCACTGTGCATCCCATCCAAGGCGTGAGCCAACTGACTCCCCACCTCCAACACGTAATCCAGCGGCATGGGATTGCTGCCGTATAACTCCATGTCGCTGTGCAGCGTCCGGGGCACATAGCTTTCCGGATCAATATGGATCCCGGTGTACGCGTCATCCGCCAACTCCATCACGTAATAATAGTAGGCATCCTCTCCGGCGTGCTTCTGCCCCACGTGCAAGATGTGTACAACACCGGGAATTCCCCGTGCCACCGGCTCATATTGCAGGATGCTCTCAAATTCCCGCACATACGTTGCCTCATCCTTGTAATCCCGACGCCACACAACCTTGACGGCGCGATACGTCCCCGTCAGAGAGCGCGCCAACCAAACCTCTCCGTACGCTCCCTTGCCGATGAGACGCAGTATCTCGTGGTCCGGCACCTCGGGAAACAGCCCCGCTCGGCGACGGGAGCTCTCCCCCGGCGCCCTTCCTTCATCTGCTCTCTGTTCCTCATCGGCCATAGACGCTTTTCGTCATTATACTCACCATCGGTTCGTAAAGCAATGGCAAATTCCTCGCATCCTAACTGCATTGTTCCTGCGACAGGGCAAACGCATTTGAGAGAGATGCATCAAGAGAGAATGCTCTTATGGATTGATACCATTGTTTATACGCATCAAACTCGAACATAGGCGCTGCCAAGCGTCTCCGCCCTCTCGTTCATCAAATTCTCGCGCAACGCGCGCGAACTTCGCTATCGTACATCAAAAATCGTACCTCGTACATAAGCGCCGCTAGGCGCTAGGCGCACATTATTGATAAATCGTAAATCGTAAATCGTAAATAGCAAACGCATTGAAAATGCGTTTGCCCTGGTTCCTGCGAAAATAGGCGTGACAAATGAAAAGATTGTGTTTAAATGAGGTGCATGTATTATTCACCCTACACGCTGTATCCGGTTGGAGCGCTGAGTGCGCGAGCTGCAGCCCAGCCTAGGGAGGGAGTCTTGCTCAAGGGGGAAAATGGTGGATACGCGTGCTTGCAAGCGTGGCCGGAGCTGGGTGATTCTCCTCTGGAGTACGAGTTGGATGCCCTGCGCGACGGCAACCCATTGATGCTTGGCGAAAGAGCGCTCAAGTGCATGGAGCTGGATGCTGGGGCGAGGTCGCGTGGCGTGAATTTATTTGAAGGCTTAAAGGTTCCCCAGAGCCACGCGACACTGACCGTAAGCGTCACCCCGGCGCAGGTGTATAACCTGCACCAAAAAGGATTTCGTATGGGGAAAATCAAGGTAATCCCCAAGCTGGCTTCCACTGTAGAGAGGCTCACCAACCTCGCCGCCATGGTACCGGAATGGAAGTGGCGGGTCGATTTCGACTGCACCCTCACCATGGAAGAAACGCTCCAATTTTGGGATATGCTCCCGAAAGCCCTCAAGGAACGCATTGACTTCGTGGAGGACCCCTGCTACTACGACGTGAATGAGTGGCAACAACTTCAGGACGCCGGCATCCCACTCGGCTACGATACCCCGCTGCACAATGAGAAGACCATACCGCAGCGTACCAACAAGCCTATGATGCGTATCGTCAAACCGGCACGTCACCACAACAACTCAGGTCTCCCTGTCTTCACCAGCAACTTAGATCACCCCCTCGGGCAATGCTGGGCCGCCTACAGTGCCGCCGTTTTCTACGCCGACACACCGCCCAATCAGGTTCCTCTCTGCGGTCTTGTTACCCAGCACGTTTACAGAGTCAACCCCTTCTCCGAATTGCTCGGCATGGACATCACACCCGAGTTCCGCGTACCGTCAGGCACAGGACTCGGCTTCGATTCTCTGCTTGCTTCCATTCCGTGGAAAAAGCTCTGATTTTTTCACTGATTGCCCACACGTGTCCCCATAAAATTGTCTCCGGGCTCGTCCAACCCTTCCCCATACGTTTCCCCGGATGATGGAGGTAAGCCGACAAGACAGCATAACGTACCAACAAACCCTTCTAACCAATATTCCGCGTTACCTAAAAATTCCGCTGCTCATTCGCTCCGCTTCCCCGCGCATAGCGCGCGAATACTCCACATCGTAAATCGTAAATTGACGCTTCGGCACCACATTGACTCAGCGCCGCCCCATTGACTCGTAGGCACCCCTCTGCCTACTCGCCCTGCGGGCAACGCTTGCGTGTTGTCCAATCGGCCTTACCGCCCGCTTTGCTTGCGCCCTACGCGGGACCGCAGGCACCGGAGGTGCCTACAGGGCAACCGCATTAGAAAATGCGGTTGCTATGTACGATTTACGATTTACGATTTGTTGATAATGTGCGCGTTGGGCAATTTTTTGAATCATCAACGTGTGCGGATGGATTCGCTAGCTCCGTCACCATGATGACCGTTTGTTGTCATGATTCTTGATACGTATAAGCAGTGATATCAATCAATAAGAGCATCCTCTCTGTTGATGCACTTCTCTCAAATGCGTTTACCCTGGAGGTGCCTATGTGTACGTTGACTCGGAGTCGCCTCACGACTCCTCACCCCTGCGGGGCAAAAGCTGCGCTTTTGGTCAAACTGCCTTACAGCCGTCGGCAGTTTTGTACGATTTTGAAAATTAGCGTGCTATGCACGGAAATGCGGAGCGAGATTTTGCAGAGCCGAGGAGATGGCATGGCGTAACTAATAACCTTCCTAACTAAACAAGGCTCATGATTTCTCCCCACCACCAATGCTCACGCATTGCACAGCCCGCGCCGACGGCGCGCTAAAATTCAAATCTCGTAAATGGCAAACGCATGTCCCCATGCGTTTGCCCTGCCCCTTTCTATACCAGGAGTCACGTCCTGTCGTCACGAGGGAGCTGAATTTACTCCCACTGCCATACCATCTCCTTCTCTATCTCCGGACGAATAGCATTGCTGACGGGACAAGCAGAAATGCAGGCCTGTAGGATGCGTTTATGCTCCTCATCTCGAACGTGAGGGAGACGCAGATGGAAGTGGAGGCTTCCGATACCTGACTTCCCTTCTCCGCAGGCGGCGCTGATGGAAGCGTCCTGCATCGGTATGTTCTTTTTCATCGCCGTGAAGGCAAGCATACTCATCATGCAGCTTGCTACGGTGGCGGCAAGCATTTCTCCGGGTGTAGGCATCTCTCCCCGTCCCCCGAGCTTTTGCGCTACATCCGTGCAAAACTCGCTACCTCGCGCAGTCATCATCCGCGTGCAGCACCTCATCTTATCCCTTAATTCCGTCTTTGATGTGTATCGTTCTATTCCCATAGTTCCTCCATGCTATAGCGGCTTTCCTTCCTCGTCAATCCAACTTTCTACCAGCACAGGACAACCGCATGAGAACATACGGCTGCTGTTGACAATTTCCGTCATGCTCGACCTTTTTTTGTGATGCGTTCACCCCTTCTGCCGGCACGTGGAAAATGATGGAAGAAAACTGTGGATTGAGCTTGCGCGGTGGGGGGCGAAAGTGTTATGATGACGGAAGGATATGGCGGAGGAAATTCAACCGGACGACAGCCAATTTGTGACAGAATACGCCACAGTGCAGTCGATCTATGTGCGTAGCCGAAATTCCTTGCTTTTGCGTGCAGATTTTTCGCCTCTCTTTGTAGGGTATTACCTCCACCTCATGCAACACGGTATACGTAACCACGAGCCGGAAGATTCGCTCTTCAAGCAGTTGCTCGCTTTCTTCACTCTCTACCTCGTCTCGCGTCCCTGGAAGGAACACCACGCATGGACCTTTAATGTGAAACATCCCTCCATCGCCAATTACTTCATGACCGGTTCTTCTCTCACGGAGGATGTAGTGGGACGCATCTTCACCAACGACGTTCGCACCACGGAACCGGATATGCTTTATGCACAAAATATGGCTCAAGGGCGCGAGGTGCACACTTCCGTCATTCCTCTTCCTGAGGGAGATGGAGCCTCTTGGATAGAGGCTTTTTACCGTCAGAGCGAGCAGAGAACGGCACGTGCTCTGGTCGGAAAAGGCGACACGTA
>CANPXA010000046.1 GCA_947585525.1 uncultured Akkermansia sp.
CCATTCGTGACTTTCCATGAGATGAGCGAGCCGTCCGGCAGGTGCACGGCCTGTGCAAGTCCTTTCTCGTAGCGGAACCAGTAGCGGTACTCGAGATTGCGCTGCCCGTCGCCCTCCTGCTTGTAGAGCGAGCCGTCCGTGTTGTAAACGTTGATGAGCTTAGCTCCGCTCGGCAGGGTTGTGGTGACGGTGAGCCCGTCTTCACTGTATTCGGTGCGCGTTTCGCGTCCGAGTTCATCCACCTTCCTGACCACGCGTCCTTGCAGGTCGTATTCCGTGCGCGTCTCCTTCTTTTGCGCGCCGGTATAGACGGTTTCGCGTGTGACGCGTCCGACGGCGTCTCGTTCGTACTCGGTGATGGTCTCGGGCGTGGTCGGCGTCTCGCTGCGCGTGGTCTCGATGAGCTGGCGCGCCGAGTTGTAGGCATAGGTCGTCTTCACGCCATCCGCATCAATCTCCCAGAGCAATTGTCCCTGGCAGGTGAGCGCGCGTGAGGAGCTGCGTCCGTTGTCCCACCTCGTTCCGACGCGGCGGTTGAGCACATCGTACTCGTAGCTCACGCCATTGATGAGTTTCCATGTGCCGTCCTTCAGCAGCACGTAATCCTCCTCGCGCAAGGTGTTGCCTTCTTGGCTGATGTAGGATTCCTTTCGGGAGCTTTGTCCCGGCACGGGCTTGTCCTCGGCATTCCGCGTCTCCTCGATGATCTTGTAGAGCGCCCCGTGCTCGACTGTTCCCTCGTAATCATAGACGGTGCGCGTGCCGTTCTCCGCTTGGCGCATTTTGACGCGCCCCTGAGCGTAAGGATTCGGCGCGCTCGCCAGCCATGTCTCTACCACGCTGAGTCTCTCTACCTTGACGACGTCCTTCTCTTCTTCCTCGTCCCATCGCAGTTCTTGGATGCGCGTCTCTACCCGGTGAACATGAACATTGTCACTGTAATTCCAAAGCGTTCGGGAAAGAATGCCCATGTTGCCAATGATTGTATAGTAGTCCGACTGTTCTGCGGGCTCATCGCTGTACGGTTCATCGGAACCACGATAGCGCGTCATTATGGCGTGTTGAGCTCCCTCACGCTCTCCCCATGGTCCCCGTATGCAAGTCGTACGTCCATATTCATCGTAGAGGTAGTTTTGTTCTCCCTTCTCAGGGGAATACTCCCTTTTTAAACGCCCGCAATCATCATATTCAAATTCCGTTGTAATCGCGGCGGGTTCGCCGTACCCAACTGTTTCACGTCTCAGGAGTTCTCCCGCCACAACGCTCTCATACTCTTCGTGCACGCAGCTCGCTACCCGTCCTCCCTTCTCCTGCCGTACCGTAATGAAATAGCGAGTGTCATCTACAGGTTCTCTCACTCGTCTGGTCTCCACGGCATCATTCCCCTCGCCTTCAATCATGCTCCATGCCTCGTTTTCCCACACCCACTTTGTTGTCATCTCTCCGTAACTCAACGGGAGCGTGTTGTCTCTCTCTCGTACGGTAATGCTTTTTTCCTCATCGTTCGCTCGTACGCGGAAAACACGCAAAGGAGCCCCCTCATGATCGAAAAGTTCACCCTCTTCTCGCGGTAAGACAACTTGGGAGGGAGAATAGATATCAATGCGATAGCCATCCCCGTCCTCATCAGAAACGACGTCCGCCAGACCATCCCATGTGTTCCACACCTGGCGTATCGTACCTTCGCTATCGCGCACGACAGCCACATATTTCTCCGCCTCCGACGCCTCAAGCACATATCCTCCGGCGCTGATGTACCCCTTGCATTTTCCTGTTTCCGGATCGTAGAAACTGGCTGCACCTCCTCCATACGTCAACCTCATGTACTTCTCGCTGCCCAGAGAACATGATGCAGATTCTTCCCTACTCATCGAACTGACAGACTGCATACGCGCAATAGAACTTGCGGTCGCTCCTACGGACAGAATCTGTTCCCCCGTCCCATCTACAATACTATTGTGGATTTCACTCCCCTGATGGACGGCCAACATGGCATTTCTTCGTGCGCCACCTTCCGGCATTGCCATCCATGACGACAGAGGATGCTTCCATACCAGACCGCTTACTCTTCCAAGGCTTTCTTCGTATCCTCCATCAACGGCTATGCACAGTCTCCCTGCCGGCATTTGCGGCATCCCGCGAAACACTCCGAATTGCACCGACCACTCCATCCACCAGGCATCGGATTCTCTCGCGATGGAAGTTCCTCCCGATGTGCTCTCTGAAGCTATGTTATAAAGAACGCGTGCTCCTCCGCTCGTAATCCGCGCAGCCTGCTGCGGCGCTCCCCCGCTCGGCGTATCGGGGGAGCTTTGAGTACAGGTCCTGTCGCATTCGCATACCGGCTCTCTTCCTTTTTTTCTCCTCGTGGGATTTTTCTTCGGACGAACTTCTCCTTCTGTTACTCCGTTTATGGTGCAAAACAGCATGGACTCATTATTCGCTTCATCCTCATTGTCATCATTCTCCTGTGTCACGGAAACTTGGTAGACTCCATCCGGGAACAATCCAAAATCCATGTCGATGCTCACATTGTCTCCCCGATCCGTTTCTTTGCTCCTCGAACCGACGCTGATACGCGCATAATCATCTGCTGCCCCGTACGCAGTTACCGGATGTGTTGATTCCGGGTTCGAGCCGACGGCTTCAGGATTTCCTATGATTCCGGTGTATGTTTCTGTGCCCAATTGCTCCCCGGGTTTTGACGGCTGTTTAGGTCCATACCTTACAATAATGCCTTCCCACTGTCGCGGCTCTTTTCTCCGTTCAAGAGTCCACTCCGGAATTGTGTCCTGAGGAAAACTGTTGCTAATCGTATAAACTTTGTCCATACGCAGGCTTCTCCTTTCTTTGTCCATTTATACTCCCTCCACCCCGCTTTTCAAGAAAAGATTTTGCTCTCCGTATAATTTTACAGGGCAACCGCACATATGTCCCAATCAAATTTTCTCCGAACTCATTCAACCCGTTTCCTCATGCGTTTCCCCTGGATGAAGGAAGTAAGCCGGAAAGGTCATAAACCATTGATGATTCAGCAAAGCAGTGGGTTCGGCATGGCGTAACTCCGGACGCTTTTTTTCTGTCAACGCATCTTCATTCTCGAAAACTTCGTTTTACTTTCGATCCACAAAAACGCGCGTAGCGCGTGAATTCCCAACATCGTACCAAAACTGCCGACGGCTGTAAGGCAGTTTGGACAAAAGCGCAGCTTTTGCCCGCAGGGCGAACAGCCATGGGGCGGCTGTGAGTCAACGTCCATCGTACATGATTCCGTCCATCGTACATAACCAATGAGTTATGTTACATCACCCACCGATGACCGCCTGTTGGAAGCGCGTTTTTCTTGGGACACGTGTGGCGGTTGCCCCGTTTCGTATAAATTCGACTTGACAAGAGCAGGAGAATGGTGTACACCGTGCGCCTCCGAACCCAAATTGATTGAGTTATGGCGAACATGAAAGTTATATTAGCGACGAAGATAGAGGGTCTGGGCTGTGAAGCCGACCTTGTCACGGTGAAAGCCGGGTATGGACGCAATTACCTGATTCCTCAGGGACTCGCGTTTGAAGCTACTCCTGCCAACCAGCGTTTCATCAACATGCTGCAGAAGAAGCGCGCTGAGCGTGAGGCGGCAGAGCTGGCCAATTTCCGCGAGGTGGCGAAGAAGATTGCCGGGGTCACCTTGGAACTCGTCCTGGAATCGAGCGAGGGAGGCAAGGTGTTCGGAGCCATCACCAATCAGCAGATAGCCGAGAAGCTCTCTGAGCAAGGCATTGAAATCGATCGCCGTTCCATCGATTTGGAAAAACCCCTCAAGAAGAGCGGGGATTACGAGGTGCTCGCTAAACTGCACCCGGAAGTTACGGCTACAATCAAGATTCACCTCACCGTGAAAAACGAGGTCGTGACCGAACCCGAGCCGACTCCGGAAGGCGATTCTCCCGAAAAAACCGCCTGAATTTCCCCACTTCATGGTCTTCTTTCTACGCACGCGCTCGCCGACGCGTGCGTTTTTTTCATGTTTTCCCCCTCCGATGTTGCAGAGCCCGCAAGACGGCATGGCGTAACCCCATGACAAACGCATTTGCGCCGCATCTCCGCGCGCAGCGCGCTAAAATCCAAATCGTAATTCGTAATTCGTAAATCGTACATAGCAAACGCAAAGCGTTTGCCCTAGCTTTCATCGGAGGGCACGTAAAACGCGAACCTATCTAACCCGTGGTTAGCCACCTCTTCCTTGAGGGCCTCCTCCAGAGCGGAGGTGCGTCGAGCCTTTTCTTCGTCGTCCAGCGTCTGAAATTCTTCATCGGACATACTCTCTGAAAGCGCGTTATCCGCCATCCTCGTCACCAGGTCCGACCAAAAGAGCGCATCACGAGCCGCATCCAACACCTGGGCGTAGAAAGCATCCCTCGCAAAACTTTCCCGGAAAAACCAGTGTCCCATGTCGGAATTGACCTCCATGCGTCTTTTGAGTGCAGGAATGTTGCTGGCATATTCCATGATCAACTTGCACACCGACTCCCAGCCTGCCACCCGGGCAGGGTTCAGCTCATCGCGACACACCTCCACCAAGGTCAGGCTCAACGCAGCCATCTCCGCCACATCCCGCAGTTGCTCCCGCGTCAAGTTGATCGTTATCTTGTCGGTCTTCATGGGTCAAAGGTCGGGCATCAGATCATTCCCAATTGCATTCTTGCCTCCTCCGTCATCATGTCCTGATTCCACGGCGGGTCCCATACGAATTCGATATTGACTTCTCCCACCCCCGGGAGCGACGCGATTCCCGCCTCGGCCTCCGCCATGAGGTGCGGTCCCATTCCGCATCCCGGAGCCGTCAACGTCATGCGAACATTCACACAGTTCGAGCCGTCCTGTTGAGGGATGACCTCCACACTGTACACGAGCCCGAGATTGACGATATCCACCGGTATCTCCGGATCGTAGATGTTCCCCAGAGTCTTCCACACCATCTGCTCCAGCGTGAGTTCTTCGTCCCTCTCCGCGCGTTTCTCTTCTTCCCGCACAATTCCCGCAGCCTCCGCCTGGGCACGTGAGATCCGCACCATCCCTATATCGGTTGCCGCCGTTATCGAGTTGCCCAGCATCTGGGTGATATAGATACGAGACCCCTCCGGCAACACCACTGCATTGCCGCCCGGAATTTGCACCGCCGCCAGCTCCGAACCTGTTACGATCTCTTCATTCAGCATCCGCCCCATTATCTCTCATTTTCGCATCGACGCAAGGTTTATCTCGTTCATCGCCTTCCACATCCGTCCCCATAACAACGCGATCACAACAGGCGCTTATCGGCGAGTGACACAACATAAACCATTGATTATGTACGATGTACGATGTACGATGGACGATGGACGATGGACGATGGACGATGGACGATGGACGATGGACGATTTATTAATAATGTGCGCGTTGCGCAGTTTGCCTCGGATCGTCAGCCTATGCAGAATCTTCTCGAGAACCATCATCATGATGACCGCTTGTTGTCATGATTTTTGATAGGTATCAACGATGATATCAATCCATAAGAGCATTCTCTTCGTTGTTTCAGTTTTCTCAAATGTGTTTGCCCTGCGATCCGGCATAGCAATATACCAGGCATAGCGTAACACCAGATGCTTTCCTCACAAAAAACACCCGTGATTTCTCCCACCACTTTTGCTCTCGCTCTGCATATCCCGCGCGTAGCACGCTAATTTTCAACATCGTACATCGTACATCGTCCATCGTACATAGGCACCTCCGGTGCCCCCGCCCACTGATGACCGCCTGTTGGAAGCGCGTTTTTCTTGGGACGGATGTGCGGGAAATGACAATTGACGCTTGCGCGATGCCGTAATCGCGCGTAAAATACCCGTATGCCAACGGTCAGTCTTTCCCTGGGTGAATCATCGTACGATGTGCACGTGAGCAATGGAGCTCTTGATTCCGTCGGCTTCTTTTCCACGCGGGCAAGGCTTGAGGGGAAGGTGGCGGTCATCACCGATTCGAACGTGTACCCCCAATACGGAGAACGTGTCAAACGCAGCTTGGAGGATGCGGATTATGCGGTGTCGGTTCACGTCGTGCCCGCGGGAGAAGCGAGCAAGAGCCTCGAGATGGTCGAAAAGCTCGTGGAGGAGATGGTGCGGGCGGGACATGACCGCTCCAGTTTTGTGGTGGCTCTGGGTGGCGGAGTTGTGGGCGATCTGGCGGGTTTGGTGGCGGCGGTGTACTACCGAGGCATCCCGTACGTACAGGTGCCTACCAGCGTGATGGCTCAGGTGGATAGCTCGGTGGGCGGCAAAACAGCTGTCGATACCCCGAGCGGGAAAAATCTCGTGGGTGCTTTCCATCAGCCTCGTTTTGTGGTGGCGGATCCCATCACCTTGTTGAGTCTGCCGGAGAGGGTCCTGCGCGAAGGGATGGCGGAGATGGTGAAGCACGCTGCCATACGACGTCCGAAGATGCTGGTTACCCTGAGGAAACTGGCGGACGAATTACCCCTCGGCTTCTCACTCTCCAGCATTGAGCGCCTGCCTTCCATCATCGCGGACAACATCGAGATCAAGGCGAGGATCGTTGAAGAGGATGAAAAAGAAACCAACGGCACTCGCGCCTTCCTCAACTTCGGTCACACCATCGGTCACGCCATCGAGGCGAGCTTGCCGTACGGGGAGTTGCTGCACGGAGAAGTTGTGAGTCTCGGTATGCGCGCGGCTCTGTATCTATCGCGCAAGTACGCAGGGCTCGCGGCGCGTGATGAAATGGAGATACTCCATACCCTTAACTCCCTGCAACTTCCGTTGCGTTTGCCGACGGAGGTCGATCCTCAGGTCGTGCTGCGTCACGTGACCGCCGACAAGAAATTCCTGGGCGGAAAGATACGCTACGTCCTGCTCAAAGCTCTCGGAGAGCCGGTTCTTTCCGGAGAGGTGACGACGGATGACCTGAAGGAAGCCGTCGAATTCCTCTGCTCGTCTCCGCGCCTGCGCAAACTCCGTTGATTCATCTCTTACTTAAAAAAAGCTATGACAGATCCTCGCACCACTCAGCTCGCACAAAATCTCGTACGCCACTCCTGCCGCGTACAGCCGGGAGAACACGTCCTGCTGGACCTCATTGACGCGCCTGATGAAATAGGCATTGAACTCATCCGAGCCGTTCGAGCAGCCGGAGGCAGCCCCCACGTGCGCCTGCGTCGCGGACGCATCACAGCGGAGATGTTCCGTGAGGCCACGGAAGAGCAGTACTCCTCCATCGCCGCGCTCGAGCTGGAGGAGATGAAGCTCATGCAAGCCTACATCGCCATCCGCGGAAGTGATAATTCTTTCGAGAATTCCGCCGTACCGGCGCCCGCCATGAAGCTCACCCAAAGATTGATGAAGGACGTGCACGAGCACCGCGTCTGCCGCACCAAGTGGTGTGTCCTGCGCTGGCCCTCTCCTTCCATGGCACAAGGCGCCGGTATGAGCACCGAACAATTTGAGGATTTCTATTTCCGTTGCTGCCTGACGGATTACGACAAACTCAAGGTAGCGATGGATCGTTTGGCCGAGCGCATGATGCGTGCCGATCGCGTGCACATCACCGGACCCGGAACAGACCTCACTTTCTCCATCAAAGGTATGCCTGCCATTCCCTGTGCGGGCGAAATGAACATACCGGACGGAGAAGTTTTCACGGCTCCCGTGCGCGATTCCGTGAACGGCGTCATCTCCTACACCGCTCCCACCATCTATCAAGGCATCCCCTTCGATGGCATCCGTTTGCGTTTCGAAGCCGGAAAAATCGTCGAGGCTCACTGCAACGGCAATGAAGAGGCCCTCAACAAAATACTCGACTCCGACGAAGGTGCGCGCTACATCGGGGAATTCTCCTTCGGCACCAACCCGGAGATCTTACGTCCCATGCGCGACATCCTCTTCGATGAAAAAATCGCGGGTTCCTTCCACTTTACCCCCGGCAACGCTTACGAAAACTGCGATAACGGCAACCGCTCCCAAGTCCATTGGGACCTGGTCTGCATCCAGCGTCCCGACTACGGAGGAGGAGAAATCTTCCTCGATGACGAACTCGTCCGTAAAGACGGCTTCTTCCTCGATCCTGACCTCGCCCCTCTCAATCCAACACGGGACAGACGCATTTGAAAATGCGCCTGTCTATTTACGATTTACGAAACTGCCGACGCTCCAAGGCGGCTGATGCCTCCCGTTTACGATTTACGATTTACGATTTATCTAAGCAAAGCCAAGGAAACGGCATGGCGTATTCCACACCCCTTTCTCATTAACGACCCGCATTGCTCAAAAATTCCGCTGCGCATTCGCTCCGCCAGTTTGCGCCAACGGCGCGGAATTTTTCAAATCGTAAATCGTAAATCGTAAATCGTAAATCGTAAATAGGCACCTCCGGTGCCCCCGCCCACTAATGACCTCCTGTTGGAAGCGCTTTTTTGGGGGACACGTGTGGGACGAATGTGCTCTTCTCCACAAAATTAGTTAATATATCTTGACAAACGACAAAAATTTGCTTAACTTTGGTTAACGGTTTTGTCAGTACAAGATGCCGATAGGAGAACAAAGAGTGGAGAGAGGGTACAAGCAGATGGAGCTCAATCCGCATGCGGCGGATGGGGTGATGCATTCTCCGGAGAGGGTACGTATGCGTGTGGAGCAGGCGAGGCAGCAGGCGGAGTATTATGAACAACAGCGTATGCAGCTGGAGTCTCAACGCCGCGAGCTTGAGCTGAGCAATGAGCAGAAAGCCATCTTCAGTGCAAACCTTAACGAGGTAGGTATGAAGTTGCACAACGCCGTGCGGCGTCTGGAGCAGGAACTTGAGTCCATGGACAGGGAACAGCGGGAGGTGGAGAACGTGAATGAATGCTTCAAACGCCACCTGCAAATACTCTCTGCTTTGCAGCCTCAGAACTGGAGTACGGATGGATTTCAGGACCGCGTGCGGGAAGCCCTGCCGAAACTCGACCGCGCGGAGAACGATTTTAATGAGGCGTACGCCATGGGACGCCGCTTTCGTCACACCGATGCTTTTCTGCACAAACCGGGAACCAAAGAAAAAGAAGGGCTTTCTTGGCGTGTGATCAGAGAATTTCTGGTGAAGGGGTTGGCTTTTCATTGCCCTCTCTTCATCCTCCTGCTCATCACTTGGCTCTTCTACCTGTTGATTGCGAGCGCCTCTCCTACCTCACTCTCTCCTTCGTCTCCTCAACCTCCAACGAACCCACCAAGCTCTACCCAATCGAATAATGACCCGTCAACAGGAATTTGAACTCCATACCGCTGAGATGCGCCGGAAATGGGAGCACTCCTACCGCTGCCGTCAGCAGTCGGGTTCCTACTACAGTTCCTCCGGCAGCGCGAACACCTCCAACACGCTCGCTCCCCAGGAAGATGTCGTGGAATCCCGCCGCTCCACACGCAACCGCGTCGTGATGAGCATGGGGCGTCCCGCCTCCACCCGCACGTTGCTCATGGAGAACCTGTTTTTGCTCGTGGTGCTGGGGGCATCCATCTTCGGACTGTACCTGCTGAGCATCTACCTTCTCAATCAGTCCACGTACTAAAAAGGAGGAAGACTGATCATGGAAGCCTCGAGCATAGATGTGGCCTACATCGCCGAACTGGCCAAAATCGAGCTGACGGACGAGGAAAAGTTGCGCTTCACGCGTGACCTGGACCAAGTTCTCAACTATGTGGCACAGCTGGAAAAGTGGGACACGGAAGGTGTGGAGCCCATGTATCACCCGTTGCCCGTCTTTGACGCTTTGCGCAGCGATATTCCGGGAGAAAGCCTCTCCAACGCGGACGCCCTGCGCAACGCCCCCATGCAGGAGGATGGACAATTCCGCGTCCCCAAAGTCGTTGAATCTGCTCACTAACTTTCGCACCTTTCATGGAAATGCCGGACAAACCCAGCCTCGCTTCCTTGCGGCGTCTGCTTCTTGAGAAGCAAGCGACACCGGTCGAGCTCGTGGAGATGTGCGCCGCGCGAGCCGAAAAGGAAAATCCGCGGCTCAATGCCTTGATATCCTGGGACAAGGAGAAGGCCCTTCGCGCCGCTCAGCAAGCGGATTTATCACAGCCCCTCGGGGGACTTCCCATCGCCATCAAGGACAACATCTGCATCGCCGGGGAGCCCACCCGCTGCGCCTCCCGCATGCTTGACTCCTTTGTTTCACCCTACGATGCCACCGCTGTGCGCCGACTCAAAGCCGCGGGAGCCATCCCCTTCGGTCGCGCCAACATGGATGAGTTCGCCATGGGTTCCTCCGGCGAAAATTCCGCATACGGTCCCACCCTCAACCCGGCGAATCCCGCACACGTGCCGGGCGGTTCCTCCAGCGGGTCGGCGGCGGTCGTCGCGGCCGGCATCTTCCCCGCCGCCCTGGGGTCGGACACCGGAGGTTCCGTACGCCAACCCGCCTCACACTGCGGTGTGGTCGGTCTCAAACCCACGTACGGACGCATCTCACGCTACGGTCTCGTGGCCTTTGCCTCCTCGCTGGACCAGATCGGCACGATGACCAACAGCGTGGAGGACGCCGCACTGCTGCTCTCCGTCCTGGCCGGACACGACCCACAGGACTCCACCTCTTCTTTGGAACCGGTGCCGGATTTTGCCGCAGGACTGCGAGACGGCG
>CANPXA010000047.1 GCA_947585525.1 uncultured Akkermansia sp.
GCTCAATGTTGAATTGCTCCTGAGATTGCCAGAGGGCGGAGCAGAATTCAGAGCTTGCGGAACAATTGACGGCAGGCATACAGCCGGGAACCGAAATGAGAAAATAGGTTTGTTGTTGACCGAGCCAGAACCTGCTTTTTTTATTTTTCTTTCTGTAAGTGTAGCGCAGACCGGGGAATTCCGCCAGAATGGTGCAGGATTCGGGTGAAATGCCGACCTCCTCGTGAATTTCACGAAGAACAGCTTGTTGCAGGGATTCGCCCTGTTTAACTCCGCCTTGAGGAAAATGCAGATAACGGCTTCGGAGAGACTTCCGACCGAGGAGGACATGACCGGCGGCATCCTTTATAATCGCGGCGACATTGATGCGCCATGTTCCTGGAGCTTCCTTGCTCATCGGGAAATTTTCCGTCGTCCGTGGGTTTCGTCCTCCCATGAGGGAGCCAAGTATTTCTCGCGACAGAGGGCGGCGAGTTCCGTATTGAATCCCTCCCACGGTTGAGCGTCGGAAATGACCGTCACCGCGTCCGCCAACAACTGAGCCAAACGACGAGACCAACCTTCACTTGGTTCACATTGCTGGATGAGGCCCTGATGCAGCACGGCGCCACGGTAACGTCTCTGTCCCGCTCCTGCCAATTTTCGTCCATGTGTGTCCACGATATCGCTCGCTACAGGACTAGCCCAGCAAGCCCGTCCGCCGTCAGGTGCATCCTCTTTGAGCAAAGTGCATTCGACCCCGCTGGATCGGAGAGCCCGTGCCAGAGCGCCGTGGATCCACTCATAGAGAAGAGCTGATTGGGGATAGAGAGAACCATCGTCGCGGGCGGGCAGGGTGATGGTGTAGGTGACCCCATGGCGGTGATCCACGATGCCTCCGCCTGTCCATCGGCGGATGTAGGCATCGGCTCCCGGGAAGAGGCTCCGAGCGCAGGCTGCCGTATCGAAATAGCCATAGCTAACGGAAGGCACTGACCAGTCATAAACACGCAGCCAAGATTCACTCCTGCGGGAGAGCAGTTCATCAGCGGCCATATTCTCATAGCCGGGGCGCGGCAAGGGATCCAGCCAGAGGATGATATGCGGCAGAGAGAGCGTGCCGAGGGACGTGTCCGTTTCCTGTGCGGAGTAGGAGGTCAAAGCGGCAGGGGCATGGGGACGGATTGCGAATAGGAACGCGTGTAGCGGGAGAAAAAGTCCTCAAGCTTAGGGGGCCTGCGCTGTCCGAGGCGAACCTGCTCAATGAGAGCGACACCCGCTTCCGTGAGAACGGTGATAGAAATTTCAGCGGAGATAACGCGAGCATTTTGCATACGAAAACCATCAGTTTCCGCCCTCATGCCATAAAGGTAAAATTTACGCTTGCCCTTGCCGGCGGAGCTGGAAAGGATGGGTACGCTTTCATGTCGGTATTGGGGTTGTTCCGAGTCACCGGTGGAGTTTTCATCGGCGTATTCCACGTTGAGAATCACGTTGAGTTCCACGATGTTCTCGCAGAGAAATGACTTGTCTTCCGCGCTCACAAATTGATTGTAAGTGCTCTCGAGATTATCCGTGCCGAGTATCTGGTCGAACGTATCGCGCGGGGACACGATATTCCGATAGAGGGAAAAGAGGGGGAAGGATTGCGTATCTCCCTTGCGGCTGGGCAGGTTGAGAATGTGATCCCGGAACTTGAGGCGGTAGCTCACGGCGCTTACATCACCTTGAGTATCCGGAGAGGAGGAGAGGAGATTGCGGTAGCTGTTGCGCAGAGAGGAGGAACTGCTCACACCCGGGTTGCGATCCGGCACACAGGCATAGAAGATACAGCGTGCCGACTTCGGGATGGAGAGACCGCGGGGCACACCGCGAATGGCGGAATCGACCTCGGCGTAGAGCCACTGGGTGTTGTCCGTTGTGCTGCGTAGTTGGATGGATTCAAGATCCCGACCGATCGATTGGAGGGCGAGTCTTGCGCCGGCGGCCGTACTGGTGTCCTCCTGGATGGCTTTCCAGAGGGAAATCCCCTGGTTGGTGAGTTGCATGATGAGCACGACCAGAATGGAGGTGATCGCCATGGCCGTGATGAGCTCAACCAAGGTGAATGCTCGTCGCAGGGGCGCTGTGCTTTTCAAAGAAATGTTCATGGTCGGAGATCAGCGTCGGAAAGAAATATTGGTAGAGAAAATGGGTTTTCCCACTCGGGACCAGGGGCGTTTCTTGTATCGATCCGGGTTCGGCGGGGTCATAAGGAAGAAATCGGCGCGGCAGAATACGGCACCACCCCAAGGGGAATCAACCCCTTCTTCAGAAAAATATTGGTCGGGTGAGGAGCCTCCCTTGATCATACCGGGGGATTTTGCGAGGCGGTAGTTGCCTGTACCGTCCTGCTCAATTTGAGTTAGCTTCACGAGGAAGACCGGACCCACCGCGTGGCGGATGTCGTCCTTGTGGATGTCATCATCCATCGGACAAGCGATGGAGACGAGCTGGGTATCACCACCGGGACGACTCTTGTTGTAAGGGATAGGAGGATAGGTTCCGTCCGGTCTGGGTGAAGAGGATGTGTCGGCTCTGTAGGAAAAGACAACAATGGAGGTACGCGGGGCACGTGAACCGAGTACCCAGTAGAAGCCCTTGTCAAACGGGGAGAAGTACTGCCCGGGACCGACACTACGAGAATCCTTGGCTCGTTCGTTGTCGCGCACGGTGTTGAGTTCTGAGCGCAGCACGCTGATGACGCGGTCGGATTCCTGCTTCGTGAGAGCTTGTTGGACAAGAGTTCGGGAGGGGACGAAGACCGTGAGGAAGATAGAGATGAGCATGCCGATGAGCGCGACGGCAAGCAGGGTTTCCATGAGAGTGAAGCCGCGGCGAGGTATCTGTCGGTAAGGAATCATGAGAGGAAAAGTAGTGCGGGGTTAATCATGGAAGATCTGTTCGCGAGTGCGCATGGGGGATGTGTAGCCGGTAGGCCAGATCACGATTCCCTTGACGCCGACCGGACGTCTCATGGAATCTGTCTGGAGGGGGATGATTCCGTCCACGGAGTGACGGGAGTTTCCGGCTCTGGCATTAACGAGGACGAGGCGTTGCGGCGCGGAAGGAGAAGCCGGACTGGAGCCGGGGGCAACAAAGCGCCCTTTTTCATCGAATTCAAAGTAGAAAACACGAGCCTTTTGTGATTTACCTATGCGTGTGACAGCCGTGCCGATGCGTCCGCCGGAACCCTCAGCCCATCCTAACGGGCGGCTGTAGGTGGGAGAGAAAAACACGCCGGCAGGGAGAAGCGTACCTGCCGAGGTCGATACCCACTCACCTTGTGTTGTCACCGAGGAGGCATCGTAGTTACCGGAATCTTTGGTTTGGCGCCGCAGCATCTGGACAACCATGAAGCGAAGGTGCCGGGTGTCCTGTGAGGTATCCCTGGGGTCATCAACGATGACGAGTCGGGTATAGGTATCATTACCGATAGCAGTGGCACGGGCTTCTTGCACCATGTTGGTGAGCATATCGACTCCGGAGTCGAGAGTGCGACCCGTGCCTGTGTCTCGCAGCACGGTGGAGGCCAGAGCCATCATGATGCCGATGATAGTGATAACTACCAGTAATTCAATAAGAGTAAAGGCGGCTAAACCTCTTTGGGGGACATGCTTCATGGAAATACGTGTAGAGGACGATTAAGCTGTACCCTCCTTTTAGCAGGTTTCGTACGATTTTTCAATCTTTTTTTGTCGTGCAATTGAGGCACACCACACGTGTCCCATGAAAAAAGAGATCTCAACAGACGGTTACTGCCGCATCATGTAGCGTAACACATTGGTTATGGACGATGGACGGAGGCGAGCGAAGCTCGCCCATTTACGATTTACGAATTACGATTTACGATTTGGATGTTAGCGCGCTACGCGCGTTTTTGCGGAGCGGAAGCGCAGCGGAATTTTTGAAACAAGGTGAGTTGTTGGCTAGAAAGCGTCCGGAATGATGCCATGCCATCGTGTCGGCTTTGCTTCCATCGTTCATGGATTGCGTTTGCCCTGGGGCGATGTGCATTTGGTCCGGAGGTCTATTTTTGCGTTGGCAAAATGAGTTTTCCTGTGGTAACATAACAGGGAGATGAGGACGTTGGATCTCTACATATTCCGCCAATTGGCTGTAGTGACGTTTTTGGGAGTGCTTTCTCTCACGTTGCTGATGCTTCTTGGTCAGCTCTTCAAGGAGCTGCATGCCCTCCTGGTGGAGAGTGGGGCTCCTCCCAGTATCGTGATCGACTTCGTCTTGCAAGTTATCCCGTTCTCACTGACATTTTCGGTACCGTGGGGCTTTTTGACCGCTGTTTTGTTGGTGTACGGGAGATTAGCTGCCGATAATGAACTGACATCGATGCGTATGGCGGGACTGAGTTTGTGGCGATTGAGCGCACCGGCCATTGTGATGGCTGTCATGCTTTCAGCTCTATGTTATTACATCAATATCGAAGTAGCGCCACGCGGCAAGAATGCTATGAGCGAACTTGCCATGAGGGCAGCCATGGATAATCCTCGCAATCTCCTACAATCCGGACGAGGAATGACCAGATTGGATCGCGTGCGTCTCTACATCGAGAAACGAGAGGGGGATACCCTGTATGGGCTGCATATCTATCCTTTGCAGGAAGAAGAAGCGAAGGATGAGCAGTTTGCCGCGGCTTTGGGGGCGACTCATGCCCGATCAGCCGACATCGGTGCTTTTGACACGAGAGAACGCTTGCTCTACCTTACCTTGCATGACGCGACTATTGAGCACCATTCTACGGACGGGACGACAAATATGCCCCTTATCAAACAGATGCCCTTGCGCATTCACGTGCCGCTCAAAAACCGCAGGAAGGTGAAGCCGAACCGCTATACGAACGAAGAAATAACTGCGACTCTCGAGCATTTTGAACGGGTGCGGCATCTTGAGCCGGCTCGCCTTCACAGGTATGCGCGAGCTGCAGCGGATACGCCGATGTTTCCTTGTGCAAAGTTTCTCACGGAAAATGCGGTACGAGAGGCCACGGCGAGTGTCAATGAGATGCCGTATAGCAACGAGTTAGCTTTTCGTACGGAAGGGGTGCAGCGAGCCTCCTTTTCCATGGCATGTATTGTTTTTTCTCTCATCGGGGTGCCGCTTGCCATAACGGCTCGCCGACGGGACACAACTGCGGGGTTCGCGCTCGGAATCATGGTGGCGGCTGTTTATTTCATAGCTCTCGTCTTTTGCGAATTGTCGCGCAAGACTCCCGGAATGACTCCTTACATCGTATTGTGGCTGCCTAACGTTCTCTGTCTGGCATTTGCTATTTGGCAGCACAGGAAGGCCCTCTACCGAGGTTGATTTGCGTTCCAGATGCCTCCGTTGGATACAGCGGAACGAATTTCGGATAAAATTTGTGCCGGAGAATAGCCGGCCTCGCGGAGTGAGGCGATGGATGTGGCATGATCCCGTTTGGCGAGGCGTACCCCTTTGCTGTCCCGGAGCAGGGGATGGTGCGCGTACACGGGCGTAGGCAGACCGAGAACTGCTTGCAAAGCACGGTGGATGGGAGTGCTTGCCATGAGATCCCTTCCCCGTGTGACGAGGTTGACACCCTGTTGGGCGTCATCGACAACTACGGCCAGGTGATAACTCGTAGGAGTGTCCTTGCGAGAGAGGATGACGTCTTCACAATCAGATGGAATACAGCGTCGGACACCGGCATAGAGATCTTCCCATGTTGGACAGCCTATGAGGTCCTGCACCCGGTGCATATCGATGCGCCAGGAATGAGGTTCTCCGTCAACTAAACGTCGCTCTATCTCGTCGGCCTGGAGGGTGCGGCAACGGTCGGGACGGTGAGTGCACCCGGATGCGGTTGTGTGAGGAGCCCTGGCTATGTCCTCGTTCTCGTGACGCCGCATGGAACGCGAGCAAAAACAGGGATAGAGCAGTTCCTTGTCATGCAATTCGCGGAGTACCGCTGCATACACGTCAAACCGTTGACTTTGCACCATGACCTCACCATCAAAGCGAATGCCGAGCCAATCCAGATCCTCCATCAATTGATCCACCCAACGCACGTCCCGAGCGCGGGAATCAATGTCTTCAATCCGTAGCAGACAGCGTCCGCCGTGAGCATCTGCGAGATGCCTCGCCGTGAAAGCAGCCAATACATGACCCACGTGCATGGCCCCACTGGGCGTGGGAGCGAAGCGAGTCGTTACCGGGAAGAGAAGACTCATTCGTAAGTGGCGCTCACGATGACGTTCATCATGCGTTTGGCACCTTGTTTGGCCAAATCAGACTGAGGGTAGATGCACTGCGCTCTGTAATAGCAGGAGAGAGCCGATCCATATTCAGCCCTTTGCTCACAGATGTCCGCATCTCGGAGGGCCTGTACGAAATCATGTGCACGGGACTCAAAATCTTTTTGAGCGAGCATCATTTCCTTGTCGTCCGCGTAACGCGGATCTTCCTTCTGCCACTCAATCATTTTCTCATACGCCATACACGGACCCATGGTGGTGTCCTGATCGGCGACGGATTTGATCTGCTGGAGCATACCGTCCATCTTCATCACGAAGGTGATGGATTCCTCATACTGTTTGGCAAGTTCCGGGTCAATGGCAACGATCTTGAAGCGTTCTCTTTCTCGGGCAATCTTGCGGAACTCTCCGCCCTTGTACAGATTTTGGAATTCTTCCTTGATACTGTCGCCCTCATCATATTTGGCGATCATTTCGGCTCCTTTATCCAGATTCGGGTTGCGTGGCCAGATGACGCCAGCCTCCTGGATGTACTTGTTGAATTCCTCTTCTTTGCCGGCTTGAAGGGCTTTGCGAGCGTTACGTATGGCGAGGTCACTCTGTCGCTTTTTCCCGGTTGTGTATGAAAGGAGCATCGAATCATCAAAATCAACATCCATTTCCTTCATCTTGGCTGCCACCTCCTCCACCGTCGCATAATCACGTGCATTCAGCGCCGTAAGAGCTCGCTTGCGAAGGGTCCAGTACCTCGCTATACGTTGTCTGGCTTCCACCGGGAACGTCGCCACACTTTGCATGAATTCCCCGATGGCTACGGCCTGGATAAGCCCCTGGGTGGCTTCTCCCAGCTTGTTACGCGCCAGCATCCCATGAACGGATTGGATAGCCTGATCCACGTCCCGACGGGCATTGCTGGCAAGGGTGTCCAAAGTGTTGACCGTGGGAGGCAAACCGATGCCACCTGAGAAGAGTTGGTAGGCCTTAGAATCCTCGCTGAGGTCAAGTTTCGTATCGCCTTCACGGAAGACATGGCGGTAGGTGCGGGCGCCAATGACGACGTGATCAAAGCGACGTGCCATGAGCATACTGACCAGCACCGATTGGTAGTTGATTTTGGAACTCAAGATGGCGGCCTGATTAGCTGCCTCATTCGCCGCCTGGCTTCCTTCAAGCTTGGCGCTTTGTTTGACGTCGCGCGCGATGCGCAGCAAGTTCGTCCCCGGTCCTCCGCTTCTTTCTCCTCCTTTTCCATCTTTGCTATTTCCGCCACTTGGGCGCCTGTTATTTTCATTCTGCCAGTGGTCGGCCTCTGTGAGGAGCTTCCTCATTTCCTTCTCCATCTCCTGATTCTCGCGGATTCGCTGGAGCATTTGCCGCTGGGAGTCGAGGGCGCTGACGATGGCGCTGGCCAGGGTACCGGATTGTCCCCCATCCCCCGGGTACTTATCCGCTTTGTAGAGGGCCATTCCGACTCGGATCAGCACAGAGCCGCCGACGGCATAATTTTTGTCGCGTCCCGCCTTTTGAGTTTCTTTGAGAATGCTTTTGATGAGCGCCTGATAGCGTTTTGCCTCCGTACTGTCGTCCGGAACCTGTTGAAGGTATTTCTCAAAGCGTGCGCGGACGGCTGCATTGTTGCCCACGTCGAACATCCCGCCGTTGTATTTCACGGTGTCGGTAGAAGGGTCCAACAAGGGGAGTTCCATACCGAAGAGTTGGGGATTAGGGGTCTCGCCTTGATGGGCAGGATCCTGCTGCTGGGGTTTGACGGAGCTACCGGATGCATCGAAACCGGTGGGAGTGGAAGAGCTTTCGCTGGGCATCTGAGCGGAGGAGTAACCGGGGAGCAGAGCCAGAACAAGGGGTAACAGAAAAAAAACTTTCATTATCGTGTTTGTACGTTTTTGACTACCAAGACTCCCTTCACCTGTTTTCCTTCATCAGTTTTCCCGGTGGTGCAGGTGGTTTCAAAGAGAAAACGGTCCCCTCGTGTGAGGTTGACGCGCAAATGCGCATTGCCGGGTACGAGGAGGGGAAGGCGTTCCTGCGTATTTTGATGATCCGGCAGAGATATGGAGATGATACGATTGGTTCCGATCGTCTCGATACTCTCGATTCTGCCCTCGAAGACGTAGGAGTTGCCGGAGGAGGCAAAGCGGGAGCCGTCCCGACGGTAATCAGCTATTCGGAAATTCGGTGTGGGCTCAGCGTCCCGAGCGCTGCCCCCCCTCTTCAATATGCCGGAACTCATGATCAACGCCAACACGAGAATGACCCCTATCCCGATAAAAACGGGGGTGAGGTTTGCCTTTCCTCGTCGCTTGCTTCCTTTTCGAACTCTTCTCGCTGCCATAATTGATTCTCTTTTTCTCTGACTGATCTTCGTCTGCTGATTAATCCCAGCGCGCTTTTCTCGCGCCCCACCAAGTCAAAACAACCCCTGCTACCACGTGCACCCATAACACGGCACTGCACAGGAGATCCTGCGAAAAATTCGTCTGAACGATACTCTTCACGGCTTTAAGCACATCACCGTTCAGCCCGCCTTCAATGCTCCCGCTCCACGCCCAGTAGGCCGAGATGAAAGGCTGGGTGAAGGCCTCGACCATGTCGGGAAGGGCGAGCACCGCGCCGGAGAGCGGAAGCTGGAATCCAACGAGGTAGATACTGAGCAGGGAGGCTTGATCCGCCGTTTTGCAGTTGGAGGAGATGCCGAGACAGATGCTTGTCATGGCGGCGTTCGCCAGAAGGAGGAAGTAGAGGTGGTTCATCGCATCACCACGGAATTCCCAGAAGAATTGGACAAAGGCGTACATCCAAACGCTCTGCAGAACCACAAGAATGCTGAGAAATGTGACCTTTGACGTCACGTAGGCTCCCACCCGCATACCGGCAAATTTTTCTTTTTCCATGATGAGGCGTTCCCCGGCTATCTCACGGGACGCGTTGTTGGAGCCCATGAGTCCCAGAAGAATGACCTCGAACATGATGATGCCGGAGACCGCGGAGCCGACACGGGCGCGTATTTCAGCCTGTTCCTGTTGCGCCTGGATCTCGGCGGCTATATCGGAACTGCTCGTGTCAGTGAGTACGAGTAGCTGATCCTGTCCCTTGCTCGAAAAAAGGGCGACCAGTATGGGAAACACCACGATCATGGCGATCTGGAGCATGAGCTGGGTTCGATCCCGCAACAAGATCATGAATCGCCTCTTGAGCAGTTGCACAACCTGGGTGAGGAATCCCGGCGTGGGCACTTCGTCCTCCTCCTCTTCGTGAGGGGGCGGCGGTTGTAACCCGAGGCGGCGATACTTATCGACATGTTCCGCTTCAAGTCTCTGGTAGTATGACACGCGGTGCTTGAGCCAGCTCATGCGCCATTCTCCCGGTTTTCTACGAGCGAGCTGAGGATAAACCTCCTCAAAATCGTTGACTCCGAAGTAATGGTTCATGGCGTGCGGCGAACCATGGTAGGCAAGATTTCCCCGCACCATGACCATGATGCTGTCATAGAGCTCCATTTGCGCCAAACTGTGCGTCACGGAGATGACAATGCGTCCGTCCTTGCGACTCAGGTCATGCAGAAGCTGCACGATTTCCCGTTCCGAGCGAGGATCGAGCCCGCTCGTCACCTCGTCGCACAGGAGAATGCGCGGACTGCTCACCAGTTCCATCGCCAGGGCCAGACGCCTCTTCTGACCGCCGGAAAGAAGTTTTACCTGCCGATCGGCGATATCCGTCATCCCTGTCTCTTCTAACACACTGTCGATGAGGTCGTTGATTTCATCCTCATCGCCGCAAACTCGCAGACGTGCTGCACTTTCAATACTTTCATCAACGGTGAGTTCCTCGTAGGCTATGCTAAATTGGGGAACGTAGCCTATCTCATGCGGCTCGAAGTCTCCTTCTTCGGAGAGATCGCGTCCCTCCCAGACAAAGGTTCCTTCCGTGGCGGTTTTGATGCCGGCTATTGTTTTGAGCAACGTAGTCTTTCCACAGCCGGAAGGACCTACAATAGCCATGAAATGCCCACGGGGTATGCAAAATTTGACGTCGTTAAGCAGAAATAACGACTTATCCCCATTTTCAACCTCCAAGCATATATTTCGTGCTTCCAGCATAGCTCAACTTCGTCATAGGCTAACAGATTAAAGTTGACCTTGCAAGGATAAACAGCAGCCGCCTCTAAATTTCTCCCCCGTCATTCATGATAACCACGCGATTGTCCACAGAAATTTCCGCCTGAACCGTTGCATCGCGAATGGCTTCCTCGTGAGTGTCCAGTGCGGC
>CANPXA010000048.1 GCA_947585525.1 uncultured Akkermansia sp.
ACTGCTTAATTCCTTGTTAGGTGAAGAGATCTTACCGGATAAGGCGATTCCTACTACAAGTTCTATCATAACACTTCGGCGGGACGCAGCTCGCGAAGATTACGAGGTTAATTGTTATGCGGAGGACGGTGACGTAAGAATTGAACATTTTGACGATTCTTCTGAAGTGCGTACGGATTTGGATCAATGGGGATCACACCAAGGAAAGGATCCAAGGTGGGCCACGATTGACGTCAAGGGTCCTTTTCCTCATGCATGTAAAGGCCTAAATCCGAACTTTATTTTGCGTGATACGCCGGGCGCAGAGGCGTACGCTAGCGAAGAAGAGCAGGGGCATCGCTTGGAAGAGGATCTGAAGAGAGATTCCGAGCGAGCCCTTAAGTCCATTGAGAGGACAGATTTGCATCTTTTTTGTGTTTCATGTGAAGCGATAGGGAGTGAAAGTGACAAACATTTTTATGATAAATTTTTTGCGGAGCGACCATGTATTCACGTTCTTACAAAAAGAGATTTAAGTCACGAAAACAATGATAAAAAAATTATCGATGACTACATGAACAAGATGAAGCTGACAACCAATGAGGAAGCAATTATGTGTACTGTTTTAACGGGAATAGTCCCTGATGAGAAGACAAGTAAACGAGGTCGATTTATCAACAATGGTAAGGATTCTTTGATTACGGCTATTCAACAGTGCCTTGACCCGGAATTTCTGATCAAAAAAATGAGTCAAATTGCTCAATTTATAATTGAAAACCATTCGAATGAGAATTTGCCTGCTTTTAAAGAAATCTCTATGATTCACTTTCGCAATCTAGATTCGGTTTTGAAAAGCAAGTGATAAATACGAGAAGGAGGATAATATGTTAAAGGTAGAGGATATAAAGGATCGGTTAATGAAAAAGAAGATTATACTACTTGGAGTGTCAGAATCGGGAAAGACCAATTACGTTGCGTCTGCTCTTGCCTACATGGGAAAATACGGCTGTATGGGTTGGAGACTTCAGGAGGGTAATACAAAGGTAGATGAACGAATCGACGAACTCCAGGAGCATTTTCAATCGGGAAAATGGCTTGAGAAAACAGATAAAAACAAAGAAGGTGATGAGTATAGATTTTACCTTCCTTCCAATTTTCTGAGATTCGGATTCCTCCCTAAGGAAGTGGTTATTAAGGATTGGCCAGGGGAGGCTTTTTCAGCTATTGCTAGCGGGAACGATGGTGGTAATATAAAGCTTGAGGAGTTTAGGAAGGATTGCAACGATGCCGCCGGATTTATGCTCTTCATCGATGGCGAATGGTTAGATGACAAAACAAAGGAAAAAGAAGTCAAGAAATGCCTTCGCATAATGAAGGAAGAAATTATCACAAAAGGATCCCTGAAACGAACTTTTGCTGTCGTTGTTACGAAATCTGATTACCTGTTCCCGGAGTATCAAACCATAGGTGAGGATTACCAAATGCTATCAAAACATTTAGATCGCATGAATGAGAAAAGGGCGGAAATTCGAGAAAAACTGGGCACGCTTTTCAATTTAGCTGAAGCAAGAGGGTATGACATAGATATATTCTTTGTCACACTTGTCCCAGATAAAAAATATTTCAAGGTCTCGGAGAAAGCCGGTCGAATCCCAAGCGAGGATTGGTCTTTGAAGGAAGTCATGGAAACACATTATGGACATGGTCCCGATGTGGAGGAGGGTTTCATGTATGGTCCCTTTTTATGGATTTTGGATCATGTTTGAGAATAACATTTTCCTTTTTATTAAATTGTCTCTGCAAAGTTACAGCGGATTAGTACAACATAGGAATGAAAGAAAGGAAAATTATCACGCTAGGTCTCCCGAATTCAGGAAAATCGAACTATATTGCTGCAACTATTGCTTATATGAGCAAATATGACTGTGGAGGGTGGCGTCTTCAAAATGGCGATATCAATGTGCTTCAGAAGGTTGATGAAATACAGCGTGATTTCCGGTTGGGGAATTGGGAGGAAAAGACCCCTGTGGGTACGTATAAGCAGTATACTTTTATGCTTCCTGGAAGTTTTTGGAATTTCCGCCGTGAAAAGAGGGTAACCATCATCGATTGGTCAGGAGAAAATTTTGCTAATATTGTGAATGGAGGAAATGCAAGACCAAACGGAATGGATAAATTTAGAGAAGATTTGCAGAGTGCTGACGGTTTTATGTTATTCGTAGATGGAGAAAAATTCCTCGATGAAAAAGAGGACGGCAAAAAAGAAAGAAGGTCTTTGAGAGGCATTATGGATACGTTGCTTTCTGACCCGTCGCATCACAATAAATGTTCTTTTGCCATAATAGTTACTAAGGCAGATTTCCTCATGACGGAGGGTGTAATAAAATTTGAGGATATACTTGAAAAGTTTAAAGAGAAGTACGGTGCCCTATGGCTCACATTAGAAGATAGAGCATATGCTAGAGGCTTATTTCCTGTCTCATTAACGCCGTCAAGAGAATTTCAAATAACTGATCCCGCCGGAGGACGTAGACCTAGTAAAAAATGGGATTTGGGAAAGGTTATGGAGTTTTCGTGCGTTGATATACCACCGCAGGAAGCATCGTCATGGCAATGGTATTATTACCAAAGGATGTATGGGGCATTTCAGTGGCTTCTTGATATCTTGTGAAAATAAATCTTTTACAGTTTTGTTTCCAAGGAGGAAATCGGTCTGAATATAACGTTCAAGGATCATTTCCTGATGCGAGTTCATGGGCGACCCTCGTGAAGAAAATGGCTGTGACTTCTTTTCCAACGTATCCCCAAGACGATTCGGACATACAGTCGATGGCGTTCGCCAATCTTCCAGGGGGTGATCTTGGGAAGGGCGTGCGTATTCACTGTGTCTATTTCAAAATTACCAGAGCACGCGCTTTTCGTAATGTGTTTTGCTTCGCCTACAGGATTGAGGAGTGCCCTATGGAGAAACTAGCTGTAATTTCTTCTGAGGAATGGTACAGACTTTGTTGTCATTTGACCCCGGCTGATAAGCAAATTGAACTTCCTGAGAAGGATTTCTCACGAAGTGACATTCCTAGACTAACGGATAAAGAAAACGGGATATTTTTATACAACTTCCCAGATAGAAGAGGTAAGATGCATACGGGGGAGCTATCGGCGAGCGAATGGCAGAAAATTATCCAACCTCTACCAAAGCCGCAACCTCCTGAACGGCCCCCAAAACCTTCTCCTTGGAGACAAGTTGATATCAGATATGCAGTGGTTATGGCTTGCGCAGCTTTTCTTCTAGGAGGTCTGTTTGACCGGACAATGATTCAACGATCCAATGATGTGCCTGTGGAGAATACGAAAATAAAGAACAAATATTCCGATTGTGTTTGCGAGAAAGATTCCTCGCCACAAAATCCTATCCCTAAAGACCAGCCACCTTCGCCTTCTCCGAGTGATCACTCAGAGAATGTAGAAGATAGGGATGATAGGGATGATAGGGATGATAGGGATGATAGGGATGATAGGGATGATAGGGATGATAGGGATGATAGGGATGATAGGGATCAAGATTCAGAAGAAGAAAATACGTCTCGCGATTCAGAGACTACAGAGCTTCCCTCGGATTTAACAGATGAACAGCTTAGACACTCCTCAACATCAAGAGATTTATGAAAATTAGCGATTTCCCCAAAAAAACTTCAATGCAGAAAGGATTGTGGAAATGGTGGTTCCTTATCTTTGGCGTCATTATAGGTGGTTTGTTCTGGCCATGTGATGGATGTGGTGGGGATGGGAGAATGTGGCTAGGCAACGAGTGTGGGGAGTGTAAAGGTAGCGGCAAGATGATAGTAAAATTGATAACATTTGGATTTTAGATTTGGAGAACTTCTTATGCTTTCTATTGTTCGCAAATACGGTATTTATTCTGTTGTTGTTTCTTTATTAGACGGTGAAGAGCTTGTGAAAAGTACAAAGGTATTGCGGAATAGTACATTAATCATCTTATGAATATGGAAGAAAACATATCGCCTAGGTCACGCACGGTGACGCTCATATTAGCCTGTTTATTCTTTTGCTCGTGTTGCGGTGGGTTGCACCGTATTTACACGGGAAAAATCATTTCAGGTATTCTACAGATTCTGACAGGAGGAGGGCTCTTCATCTGGCAGATTATCGACATCATCCGCATCCTGCTTGGGACCTTCGATGATGCCCAGGGTCGGGATATCACGGAATGGTGAAGCCGCGGGCTATTTACGAATTTCAAAGTCCCTGATGGGCTCGGAGGAGGATTGGACAAAAGCACGACTTTTGCCCGAAGGGTGAGTGAGCAGTGTGGAGTCGATGAGTTAATGGACGATGTTTTCCATGATGATGCGGTAGCTTTTTGCGAATCGATGTCGTGTCTTTCTTAGGAGTCTTGTGTCTGCTTATACGCAAGTAGCACGGAAAGCTCGTCACCGGACAGGTGAATGGAAAATGAAGGAACAAAGATAATTGTAGTAAAAGGGATTATTCCGGCTTGAGATTATGGTTAGATTGATGTAAAGTATCAGTATGAGTACGGGAACGGACAGTCACCAACAGTCGGCTCGATCTGCCCTGCAACGGGTAGCTGCTCCGTCTTCCGCTATTCCGGTTTCCTCCGACGATTCTCTTTTCAGGAAGGGCGTGAAGCTCCTCTTTGGCATCGGGATGGAACGTGACTTGCGACGTGCTGTACAATGCTTCCGTGAGGGCTATGCCAAGGGCGACCACAATGCCGGGTATATGCTGGTCGAGTGCTTATCCTCCGGAGATGGCACCGCCCGCGATTTCGATAAATCTTTTCAGATTGCCTTGGATCTCGTTGATAAAGGCTTTTATCCGGCATATTACCTGGTAGCAAATGCTTATACGTCCGGCAGAGGCACGGTCATGGATCCGGAGAAAGGGGAAGCGTACGGCGCCAAAGTGTTCGAATATTGCTCAGAGCCTCTGCCCGGGGTCGATGAATCGATCCGTTTTGAAGCTCTCTTAGCCAGCATGGGGATCAAGGATGAGGAAGATTGGTACGCTATTGAGAGGACCGCACGAAAATACCGAGAAATTTCGGATTGGCCCACGCGTCATGGATGGTTGGCTATGTCTCTTCTGCAAATAGCCGGAGAAAGCGCCTCTGCGAAGCAGGAAATGTTAGAAATCATCGAGGCTGGCTGTGCAGAAAATGATGTCCTCAGTTTCTCTGTAAAAACATTTGTGGAAGCCGCGCAGGAACAGTACAAGGAAGCACAACAAACTGCGAAGCTCGGTTTGAAGATTGTGCCGGGATTCACACTTTTGTGCGATCTTATGTGGACGATTGCCTCACATCTCAATGAGGACATTGACAAAGTCAAGCATGAGTTTTGGAGGGCGTGCGCTTTAGGAGATTCTGTTATGAGTCGGGGTAACGATCTCGGAGTAAAAATTGAAATAGAGGTTCCCCACTTTGTTGGTGGCTGGATTGTGTACAGAGAGGATATAGCTGAGGAAAAAATAGAAAAAGATCAGAGTTTCTATCAGGAACAGCCTGTTATTGTCGTCAAAAATACGAGCGATGAGAAGTTAGAAGGGGCAACGATTCGCCTCTGTAGTGCAGATGTAAAGCTGGATAGAACGTTTCCTTTGAAACCGATTCCCCCTCACGGAGAGATATCACTTGAGGCATTTGACCTCGGCGATATTCAATATGGCGAAAAACTTTACGTGCGGATCAGTAAAGGAGATCGCTATTCTGAAATGGCTCTGGACACGGTACAAGGGCTCAATGATTTTCGCCTTCCGTTCATGCCTCTCATGCTGACGTGGAAAAGTGGCACACTCGGAGGCTGCATTCTCCGCCTAAGGTGCCTTGAGGGAACGCTCTCCAATATCGTTGTAACCAAGCAATCCGGGGCTACCGCCCGCATTTCTTCGTTGGAGGTAACTCAAGGACCCGCTTCCGTCGGGTGGAGGGAATTTTCAGATGGTTCGTGTTTAACTCCCCTTGAAAATTTTGTCGTACAATGCGATGGTTATGCACCAATCACCGGATTCATTAAGTTATTATAATCCTATTTTACCAATGGCATGATCATGAAGATAATACCATGGACACAATTCGTCAATTAGCAGAACATTTGAATGAGAGATGCTACACGGAATCTCGACGTGGCTGATCGCCGTGCGTGTGGTCAGACTCATGGTTCTTTCACGGAAATAGTTTAAGTAACGAGCATGGAAACGAACAGTCAACAGCAAGGACTCAGGGGTTGGTGGCAGCGGCGAGTGGAGAGGGTGAAGAATTATTTTTGTCCGAAGTATTTTGTGGATCCGATGCCTGCGCCGCCGTGGGAGGTTGCTCTTCTTATGTTGGTTCTTGCATGTGGATTGATGGGTGCAGTGTGGCTTATTCAAAGCGTATGGGGATCTTTGTGTTAGCAGAAAATGATCTTTTAAACCAATATAATCTGATGAATATGGAAGAAAATATATCGCCCCGGTCACGAACGGTGACGTTGATATTAGCCTGTTTGTTGTTTTGCTCGTGTTGCGGTGGGTTGCACCGTATTTATACGGGGAAAATCATTTCAGGTATTTTGCAGATTCTGACAGGTGGAGGGCTCTTCATCTGGCAGGTTATCGACATCATCCGCATCCTGCTCGGCTCCTTCGATGATGCCCAGGGACGGGATATCACGGAATGGTGAAGCCGTGGACGGAGGTGCCTAGCGGCGCCTAGTACGATTTACGAATTACAAGGCGCCCGACGGCCCCGTGTAGGGTGCCCGCATAGCGGGCAGTAAGGGAGATTGGACAAAAGCATAGCTTTTGCCCCTTGGGGTGAAAACTGCCGACGGCTGTAAGGCAGGTTAGCCAAAAGCAACCGCTTTTGTCCCAACGGGATGAGGAGTCGTGAGGCGACTCCGAAGCAAGGGCCGATGGGGCGGCGCTGAGTCAATTTACGATATGGGGAGTTCGGCGGCCGGGGCAAACGCATTAGGAAATGCGTTTGCTATTTACGATTTCCGATTTACGAATTACGATTTATTGATAACGTACGCCTAGCGCAAATTTTTTGTATTGTTAACGGATACAGAGTCTTCTTGAGATCAGTTATCATGGTGACCGTTCGTTGCCATGATTTTTGGTACGCGTCAACAATGATATCAATCAATAAGAGCATTCTCTCTGTTGATGCACTTCTCTCAAATGCATTTGCCCTGGGGATACGTGTGGATAACTGTGTGAAAAGACGATATTTTGGACTTGCTGTCGTGGGTAGGTTGATGTAGAGTGTCGGTATGAGTGCGGAAGCGGATCGTCAACAAAAGGAGACTCCCCCCGATGAATCTCTATACAGGAAGGGAGTGAAGCTTCTCCACGGCATCGGAACGAAACGTGACCCGCAACGTGCTGTGCAATGCTTCCGCGAGGGCTATGCCAAGGGCGACCTCAATGCCGGGTACATGCTTGCCGATTGTTTATCCTTTGGGTACGGCACTGCCCGCGACTTCGATCAATCTTTCCGAATTGCTTCGGATCTCGGCGATAAAAATTTTTATCCGGCGTATAGGTTGCTGTCAGACGCCTGTTTGTTTGGCAGAGGCACAGCCATGGATCCGGATAAGGGGGAAGCATACCGGTCCAAACTGTTCGAATATTGCTCCGAGCCTCTGCCCGGGATCGATGAATCGATCCGTTTCGAAGCTCTCTTAGGCACCATGGCGGACAAGGAGGAGGTGGATTGGCGCGCTGTTGAAAAGATTGCGCTAAAATACCGCGAAAAATCGGATTGGCCCTCGCGTCATGGTTGGTTAGCCATGGCTCTTTTGAAGATGGCTGATGACGTTGCTTCCCCGGGGCCGGAAGTCATGGAAATTATCGAGGCAGGCTGTGCAGAAGACGATGTTCTGAGCCTTTTCTCAAAAGTAGCTGTGCAGATCACTCAAGAACAACTCGAGGAGGCGAATAAGACTCTGAAACACGCTCTAAGGATTACCCCCGGATACCCCTATCTCTGCGATTTCTTGTGGCGAGTCGGTGCGAATCGGAATGATGATCTTGATAAATTGGAGCGCAACGTGTGGAGAGCGTGCGCCTTGGGGGCTTCTATAATGAGACGTGGTAACGATCTCGGAGTAAAAATTGAAATAGAAGCGACTCCCACTGCCGGTGGCTGGATTGTCTGTCGGGATGATCTTGTCGAAAAGAAATGGGACAAAAACGAGAATTTTTTTCCGGAAGAGCCTTCCATTATCCTAAAAAATACGACCGGGAAGAGGTTACGAGGAGCAACCATTCGGCTGTGTTGTGCAGACACGAAGCAGGATCGAACGTTTAACTTGGATCCGATTCCTCCTCATGGTGAAATATCGCTTAAAATGAGTGATTTCGAAAATTTCCAATTTGGCGAAAAACTCTACGTACGTGTTGCCAAAGGGAATCGTTATTCAGAAATGGCGTTGGATACGATGCAAGGACTCAATGATTTCCGTCCTTCTCTCATGCCGCTCATGATGACCTGGAAAAGTGGAACATTCGGTGGTTATGTTCTCCAGCTAAGGTGTTTTGAAGGCTCGCTCTCCAATATCGTGATAACGAAGGACACCGGGGCTACCGCCCGCATTCCTCGGTTGAAGGGAAATCAAAAGCCGGTCTCCGTCGGGTGGATGGAATTTTCTGATGGGGCAAGTCTGGTTCCTTTTGAATATTTTTTTGTAGAGTGTGATGATTTCTCCCCGATTGTAGGAGTCATCAAGCCGTCATAATCATGCTTTTGCCATTTACGAATTACGAATTGGGGAGTTCGGCGGTTACGCCGCGAATTTGGCGGATGAGCGAAGAGATGAGCCGGAGGGAGCTCGGTTTTCGTGTTCATAAAAGAGAGTTTTCCTTCATCAGATTGCATAAATAATCTCAAAGTTCCTTTATCAAATTGCACATTTAGAGCAAAAGTTCCTTCACTAAACTGCACAAAAAGAACAAAAGTTCCTTCCTTCAATTGCATTTTGTGTTCAGAAAAGTATTGACAATAAAGGTCAGAGGTGAAACAATGTCTGAGCGAGCATAAAATGCAACGAAATGTACCGAGAAAAACTCAAGGAATTGGAAGCATGGAAGGCGAATAAACGAAGAAAGCCGATGCTTTTACTGGGCGCGCGTCAGGTGGGGAAGACGTGGCTGATGCAGGAGTTCGGACGGAAAAATTACAGAGAGGTAGCTTATATCCGCTTCGATCAGGATTCGGATATGCGCAACTCATTCATGAGGGGTACTCAGGTGGAACGGCTGCTGAATGACATCCGCGTATTCACCGAATGTCGCTTGCTGCCCGGGGAGAGCCTCATCATCCTGGATGAGATTCAGGAATGCCCGCCGGTCATTGCTTCCCTCAAGTATTTCTGCGAGGAGGTCCGCGATCAACACATCATCGCGGCAGGCTCCCTGTTGGGTCTCTCAACAGCCGGTGGCACGGGGTTCCCGGTAGGGAAGGTGAATCGGCTGGAGATGTACCCAATGAGTTTCACGGAGTTTTTGCTGGCCATGGGGATGGAAATGTATGTGGAGGCGATCCGGCAACACCGCTGGGATTCGCTGAACCGCATGAGCTCACGGCTGGAGGATATGCTGCGTACGTACTACTATGTGGGAGGTATGCCTGAGGCTGTCTCGCTTTTCGCAGAAACGAAGGACTATACTGCTGTTCGGACTTACCAAACTGAGGTGCTGCGTGATTATCGCAATGACTTTGGAAAACACGCCACGGCGACAGAATCGCGCCGCATCGCACATGTCTGGGACTTCATTCCCCTCCAGCTCGCCCAAGAAAACAACCAATTCCAACCCCACAGCATGGAGGGTGGGGGGATGCCCTTGCGGCAAACACGCCAGCCGCTGCAATGGCTCAAGGATGCCGGTCTCATTCACATGGTGCCGCGTGTGCGCGTCGGGCAGGTGCCGCTGGGCGGTTATGTGGATCATGCTTTCAAGGTGTACAGCACGGATGTGGGTTTGCTGGCTGCGCAGTGCCGGTTGGATCGTCGTGTGCTGCTGAAGAAGAATGAAGTGTTCGGGCAATACAAGGGGGCGTTGACAGAGCAGTACGTGTTGCAGCAGCTCCTAGCCTCAGGCATTCCTGAGTTGTATTACTGGAAGGCTGCACAAGCTCAAGCAGAGGTCGATTTTCTGGTAACGGTAGGAGATCGCGTGCTGCCTGTGGAGGTGAAGGCGGAGCGCAATTTGCGTGCGAAAAGCCTAAAAAGCTACCACAAGCGGCACGAGAATCACTTCGCTGTGCGTTGTTCAATGGTCCCGTTCTCTTCATCTAAAGTGGAGGATGAGCATGGGGACGGGTACACGCTTCTGGATGTGCCCCTGTGGGCTGTTGGAGAGCTACCGCATATTTTAGAGCAGCTGTGCGAGTGAATACGCATCCTCCGTATTGTTCCCTCAAATTCCGCT
>CANPXA010000049.1 GCA_947585525.1 uncultured Akkermansia sp.
ATACCATTTGCCAACCGATGCGCATGGCTGTGTGTGCTTGCGTTGGTGGTATCATGCACGATAGCGTATCGGCTGGTTGAGCTACAGATCGTGGATTCTGGGAATCACAGCCGTATAGCGGCGGATGAGCTCATTGAGAAGGAAATCATTCCGGCACGGCGTGGGGTCATAATGGATCGCAATGAGGAGATACTCACCAACAACATTCAGCACGCGGAGCTCATCGCAAATCGTTACCACCTGCGTGAGCTGACAGCGGTTGTGGATGGGCTGGCGTACAATCAAGTAAGCCACACGCCGGAGTGGGCCGCTCAAAAAGAACCGGCTGAGAGGCGTAAGATGTGGGTGCGCAAGAGAGCTGAACTGTTGGATAACGCACGTCGGCGCATGACGCCGGACGAAAAAGCGGCTCTGAGAAGGCAGCTGGGGATGGCGGATGCGAGAGCGAATCGTATGCTGGAGTACGATCCAGACGTGTGCGAATACTACTTCCGGTTGCATGACCGTCTGGTAGCGGAGATCCTCTTCCCGTACTTATGCCGCTTGGAGGGAGAGCAAGGCAGCAGGAAATACAACACTCGTGAGGATGTCGTTGAAAAGATAGCCCAGACCGAGACGGAGCAATTCAACCGCGAAGCGGTGAAAAATGGACAACCCACGCGAACCGTCCGCAATCGAATCATCTTAGCAAAGGACTTCACCATGGATACGGCTGAGAAAATACGTGAGGCGCTCAGTGAGGCTCACGTACGCGGGATTATGGTGCAGGCGAGCCCCCGGAGATCGTACGTCATGCCGGAGATGCTATGCCATGTCCTGGGATACGTGGACCACGAGAATCGCGGTGTAAGTGGAGTAGAGGAATATTTCCAAAGCTATCTGGCAGGTGTGGATGGGATGCGTGAGTACCGGCACAATGCACGTGGGCAGGTGCTACCGAATGAAGATGACCGCTACCTCGCTCCGAAAGATGGGCTGAATCTTCAGCTCACCATCGATATGCGATTGCAGAGCATCTGTGAGCAAGAGCTGGATCGAGGGATGAGACACTACCGGGCGAAGCGAGGATGCATGATCGTCGTTCAGCCTAAAACCGGTGATATCCTCGCCATGGTAAGCAGGCCATCGTTCAATTTGAACACAAAGGACCTCATTACGCCGGATGGTACATTTAAGCGCGGGAAGATCAAGGATAGCAAAGGAATGCCTGTGACGGGTGATTTTAACTTTGCATGTCAGACGCGTTATGAGCCGGGATCGACGTTCAAGGTCATAGCTGCAACGACGGCATTGGACAAGCACCTCATGACTCTCAATACACCGGTGAATTGTTCACCGTTTAGCGTAGGATTTGGAAGCAAGCCTATCAACGATGGGCGGTTCAATTACGGCACATTGCCGCTGTACGGAGTACTCAAAAAGTCGAGTAACCCGGGTGCGGCACGCATAGCGCTCACCTGCAAATGGTCAAATTACAAGGAGTACCTGCAGCGTTACGGGTTGCATCAGTCTGTCGGGATTGACTTGCCGAGCGGAGGAGCTTGTTTGTTGGCAGATGGCAGCAACATCGTCAACTTCTCGCGCATTGCTTACGGTTACTCGGTATCGGTTTCCCCGTTGCACATGGCGATGGTCTATGCCACCATAGCAAATGATGGTATAAGGATGAAGCCGAGGCTGATCGATCGTATCATCGCGGCGGATGGATCGGTGTACGATGAGTGTGCGCCGCAGGAAGTGCAACGAGTCATGAGTGTTGAGACCGCACAATCTCTGAGGCGCGCCCTGCAGACCGTGACAGAGAATGGGGGACCGACCGGACGAGGAACGGCGACTGCGGCTGCGATACCGGGCTTCATGATCGGGGGGAAGACGGGGACGGCTAAGAAGGTGAAAGAGAATGGAGGGTACTATGAGGGGCTCTACACCGTATCGTTCGCGGGGGTGCTGCCGATTAACGATCCGCAGCTGGTGGTGATGACCGTGATCGACGAACCGCATCCGACGGACTGTAACGCGGGGGGAGGAACGGTGGCCGCACCGATATTCCGAGCAGCGGCGGAGAGATTTATCACAGCGCTGAATATGCAGCCCAGCGACCCTATCGCGTACGAGCGCTACAGGAACAGCAAAGATCGAACTGTACAACAAACGACCAACTTACCTGCCAATCCATGATTAAAAGTATGCAACTTTTTTCCGTGCTGAGAGATCCCGTCAAGACGGGACAGCTCCGGCGCAGCATAGGTCACCTGACGGACGACAGTCGAAAGGTAACACCCGGCAGCTGTTTCATTGCCGTGCGAGGTAGTAAGTTTGATGGCCACAGCGCGATCAGTAAAGCAATAGCTGCGGGGGCGATTGCTATCGTTGCGGAAACAGAGTGTACCCGTGAAGCGCAAAAAAAAGGAGTGTATTGGGTGCAGGTTCCGGACACGAGGGAGGCATGCGGGTTGCTGATGAGCGCATGGTACGGCTTCCCATCACAACAGCTCGTTGTACTTGGAGTAACAGGGACGAATGGGAAGACGACCATCAGTTATCTGCTCTATCATATTCTGCGCAACACGTGGCAGAAAGCGGGGCTTATCGGCACGATATTCTACGATGACAGCGTGCGGCGCATCACCTCGCACAACACGACTCCGGGTAGCGCGGAACTCCAGCATATGCTAGCCGACATGGTACACAACGGCTGCCGCGCTGCTGCCATGGAGGTTTCCTCTCACGCGCTGGAGCAATATCGCACTGCCGGAACTTATTTTCGCGTAGGCATCTTTACAAACCTTACACAGGATCATCTGGATTACCACGGCGATATGGAGAGTTATTACCAGGCAAAAAAGAAACTCTTCATGGCGATGGCAGAAAGCGGGGGAAACAAGGCGGTAGCCGTCATCAACATTGATGACAGCTACGGACGCCGTTTAGCGGGAGAAATGGAAGGATTGCTTAAGGTGCGCACTTTCGGCGAGTCTTTGGATGCCGAATTCCGTATCACTCCGCGACTCATCTCGCTCAAGGGAAGCCAGTATGAACTCTCATGGCGTAATCGGAATTATCTTGTGCGGATTCCGCTCATCGGAGAATTTAATATATCAAATAGTCTCGCTGCTCTCGTCGGTGCAGCGGCTGCTGGCGTTAATATTCGAGATGCCATCGGCAGCCTCACTCGAGCGCCACAGGTGCCGGGGCGGTTGGAACTCGTGAGCGGGGTGGGGAATGTGCAGTGCTTTGTGGACTACGCGCATACTCCGGATGCTTTGGAGAATGTGTGTCGCACAATGCGAGGGCTTTGTCGGCGAGGGAGACTTATTGTGGTATTTGGGTGCGGTGGGGACAGGGATCGAACAAAACGACCATTGATGGGGGCGGCGGCGGCAAAATATGGAGACATATGCATCGTGACGAGCGACAACCCACGGCATGAGAACCCGGAGAGCATTATCGATGAGATCATGCCGGGCGTGCCGAAAGAAAAACAACAGCGCATCACAAATCGTGCTCAGGCTATAGAGACGGCGCTAGAGGCAGCGCGATCGGGTGATGTTGTGCTCATTGCCGGCAAGGGGCACGAGGATTATCAAATTATCGGCGACAAGACCATTCATTTTTCAGATGCCGAGGTTGTTCGTCGGTACAGGCAGCGCAAGGAAGAGGAGATTATCGCGGCAAAGCAAGCAGAAAAGAAAGCATGAACGAGATCGAGATTGAGCAACTTCTCCAGGCGACGGGCGGGACGCTCCTCGTTGAGGGAACACGTGCCATCACCGGAGGTGTTTGTACGGACAGCCGTAAGGTGCGTCCGGGCTGCATCTTTCTTGCGCTCAGTGGAGACAAATTTGATGGCAACAGCTTCGCGGCTGAGGCATCTCGACAAGCGGCGGCTGTGGTGGTGAGCAAGCAGATAGGGGAATACGACGCGGCGTGTAGTGTCGTGCGCACGGAGAACACGCTGGCTGCTCTGCAGTCGCTTGCGAGGTGGTGGCGCGGGCAGTTGCACGTGGTCGGCGTGGTCGGGATTACGGGCTCGAGTGGCAAGACGAGTACGAAGGACATGGTGCGCAGCATCTTAGAGCGGCATTATGCCGGTTGTGTGGTGGCAACGGAAGGGAACCTGAACAATCACATCGGCGTCCCAATGAGTATTCTGAGTGCCTCGTCGGCGACACGTGCAGCTGTGTGGGAGATGGGCATGAATCACGCCGGGGAATTGGCGCCGCTCTGCGAGATGGTGCAGCCGACTCTTGGCATTATCACGCATATCGGCTCCGCGCATATCGGTATGCTTGGCTCACGGGACGCCATTGCCCGGGAGAAATGCACCTTGGCGCGAGCACTGCCTGAGGAGGGGTGGATGATCTATCCGGCGGGGGACGACTACGCGGAGATGATAGCGAACGAGACGACGGCACAACCGATGCCGGTGGGGGGAGAGAAGAGCGAGGTACGGGCAGTGGATGTCCGGTGCGGCGCGGAGGGTAGTGATTACAAACTCCTGATTGACGGTGAGGGTTGTGTTGATGTGCATCTGCCCGTGCCCGGAGAACACATGGTGAGCAATAGTTTATTGGCCGCCGCAGCAGCGTGGAAATTGGGTTGTTCTACGGAGGAAATCGCCACCGGACTCGGATCAATTTCCCTCACAAAAGGACGCCTTACATGTCGTGAGGAAGATGGGGTACTCCTTGTGGACGACACATACAACGCTAATCCCGAGAGCATGGCAGCGGCGCTGAAGACGGTGGCGGCGATGCCCGTGGCGGGGAAGCGCTACGCGGTGCTGGGCAAGATGGGCGAACTGGGCGAGGAGGGAGTAGCGGCGCATGGCGAAGTGGGGAAATGTGCGGCTCAATGCGGGTATGCGGGGGTCATCGTGATGGGGGAGAAGAGTGCGGAACTTCATGCAATGGCGAGGGAGGCTCGAGCAGGCGGGGTGGTCGTTTATTCGGTGGAGAGTCCGGTGGCGGCGGCGGGAAAACTCCGCGAGCTGGTGCGGCAAGGTGATGCCATTTTGTTTAAGGGTTCCCGCGCGGCAGGGATCGAGCGAGTTATGAATGAATTTCTCAGAAAGGATTAACGAACGATGCTGCACTACTTTTTCAATCTAAGCGGTTATACGGTGTACCTGATGGCGATGGTGACGCCGTTGGCGCTGATGTTCATTCTGGGCCCCTGGACAATAAGGAAGCTGCGGGAGCTGAAGGCAGGGCAGCCTGTTCGCGAGGCTCACGGGAATGTGCACGCGCCGGATCACGCGGCGAAAGCGGGGACGCCGACGATGGGCGGTGTCCTGCTCATTGGGGCGATATGGGTGTTTTCTCTGCTCTTTTTGCCGTTGACATCGGTGTGCGTTCAATGTGTCTTGCTTGTAACGTTTGTCACGGCTTTTCTCGGTTTCCTTGATGACTACGCTAAGGTGAAAAAGCACAACAGCGCCGGGGTCAATGGCTGGTTCAAGATTCTCCTGCAAACAGCTGCCGCTGCTGCTTGTGCTGTGTATCTATACTGCAGCATGGATTCAAACGCGTGTTACACCCTGGTGCCCTTCTACGGCTTTGTCAACATCGGTTGGCTCTTCATCCCCTTGGCCATCTTCACGATCGTCGCTACCTCGAACGCCGTGAATTTGACCGACGGGTTGGATGGATTGGCGAGCGGTTGCATGATGCCGGCCCTTTTCTTTTACTTTGTCATCACAGCCGGGCCCGTGGACGCTCTGCCCTTTTGCAATGGCATCACCGCTGAGCCTCTGAGCCCTTATGCGGTTGCTGTGGCATTTGCCTGTCTCGGCTTTTTGTGGTACAACTGTCATCCCGCGCGCATTTTCATGGGAGACACGGGGTCGCTCGCGCTGGGCGGAGCATTGGGCACGTTGGCTGTTTGTACGGGGACGGAACTGCTGCTCATCATTTTAGCCGGTGTTTTTGTGGCGGAGGCGTCATCCGTGGTGGTGCAGGTGGTGTGGTTCAAAATCACCAAGAGATGGTACGGCGAGGGACGACGGTTCTTTCGCATGGCTCCGTTGCACCATCATTTTGAGAAGGGCGGCATGAGCGAGACTCAGGTGTGTGTACGTTTTTGGATTATTTCGGCCCTCTTGTTTTTCCTCGCGTTGTTGGCACACGTTCCCGTTTATCATTCCTTCTCATGAACCTGAATGGCAAAAAAGTAGCGGTGTTGGGCTGCGGTCGCAGCGGGATTGCGGCGGCGCATTTGGCGGCGGCGCACGGTGCGGCGCGGGTCTGCGTCTTTGACTCCGATCCTGAGGCTGTCTGTCACGATGCGACGGTGGAGTTGATTGCGGGTGCCGGCGAAAAGGAGGCACGTGAATTTGCGCCGGAACTCGTGGTGATCTCTCCGGGAATTGAGGCAGACAAGCCGTGGGCGTTGGCGTTCACATGCGCAGGAGCGCCAATTATCGGCGAGGTGGAGTTGGCTTACCGATACTTTGGAGGGCGCATTATTGCCATTACCGGTACCAACGGCAAAACAACGACAACCGCGCTCATCGAACATATTCTCACGCAGGCGGGACGCACAGCAAAGGCGTGCGGCAACTACGGATATCCATTCTGCGAGGTCGCGCTGGCAGAAGAACCTCCGGAGTTTGCCGTGCTGGAGGTATCATCTTTTCAGTTGGAAACTATTGTGAGTTTCAGACCGGATGTTGCTGTGTGGTTGAACTTTGCGCCGGATCACATGGATCGCTATGCAAAGGTAAGTGATTACCGACAGGCAAAATTGCGCATTTTTGAGAACATGACCGAAGAGCAGATATCCATCGTGCGAGTGGGTGAGAAACTCCCCCCGATCAAGCCGAAAGTGGTGGAATTCTCTGCGGTCGATGGAAGTGGTCTGTTGCGTTACGAGGGTACTTGCATCAAGCAGATTGACACAACCGTGACGGACTTGGCGGGGACGGCGTTGGCACAAACGCACAACGCCGAGAACACGATGGCGGCGATATTGGCGTGCAGAGCGGTGGGGTTGAAAGACAGCGAAATCGTGCCGACTTTGGGGAGTTTTGTCCCGCCTCACCACCGCTGCGAGTTTGTCGTAGAGGAACACGGGGTGCTTTGGTTGAATGATTCCAAGAGTACGAATCTTCATTCTACCGAAGCGGCTATACGTGCACAGCACCGTCCCATCATCCTGCTCATTGGAGGAAAGGATAAGGGACTTGACTATACGCCGCTGCTTCCCACCATGCAGGGGAGGGTCAAGCTGTGCGTAGTATTTGGACAGATAGCGGAGCAACTGGAACGCACCTTCGGTGGACAGTATGACACCGTGCGAGTAGAGACAGTGCCACAGGCAGTGGAGGCAGCTTTGCTGCGCAGGCAGCCGGGAGACGTGGTGTTATTTTCACCCGGTACATCATCTTTTGACCAATTCAGCAGTTACGCCCAGCGAGGGACATGCTTTCGCGAGGCCGTATTAACTCACATTCATCAACAATAACTTCCTCCCAATACATTCCCATCAACTATGAGAAAGCAAACAGCATTCCGCAACTCAGAACTCGACCGAGCCAAGCCGAGACATCACTTCTTCCATTCTCTCCTGAAACGACATCACAGTGACACCGGGCTGGTGGAGGACCGGACAAGTAGCGTCACCATCGTGCGCATCATCGTGGGTCTGCTCCTGCTGCACCTTATCATCATCGGTGGGGTGTTATTACGGGGACACATGGTCAAGGGAGGGGGCATGATCGTGCAGGCGGATCATTTTCCGATGAATGCTCCGAAGGCAGCACCCGCTGCGGCGGCCTCTCCTGCTGCACCTGCTGCTGCGGGCGCAACCAGAGAGGGGTCTCCACTTCCTCCGTTGGCACCCACGGCGCCGGTAGCGACCCCAGACGCTGAACGGGGAGCAACAGGGACGAACCACATCACTCAGACCGTGGCAGCGGACGAAGATGTAGCGGAAGATCCCGATGGAGAAGGTGTGAAAGTGACATCGGCCGCAACAACTACGCCGGTGCACCATCTGGTGGGACGTGGCGACACGTGGCAGAGTATCGCACAGCAATATGGAGTGAGCGCAGAAGCTTTGAAAGCTGCGAATCCGGGGAGCCCGGCTGAAGTCCCCGTGCAGGGAAGCACGTTGATCGTGCCCGCAGGAGCTCTATCCACTGCCGCTGCGGCCGTGCAGAAGCCCAGAACGGTTGTGGCTTCGGCTGCACCTCTTGCTCCGGCATCATCGGTATCCAGAGAGAGCGGTAAGATGTACACCGTGCAACGTGGGGAGACGTTATCGCGGATATCGCGCAAGGTTCACGTGCCGGTGAAGGAGCTCATGCAACTCAACGCAATCAAGGACGCGAATAAAATCCGTCCGGGAATGCAGCTTAAGTTGGGAAAGTAGGGGAGGGTTAAAAGACAAGGTCACACTGCATCATTCTCCGAGGTCCCATGTCCGCGCGACTGAGTATCATCTGCATTTGGCTTTGCTTTATCATACTGCTTGTGTTGGGCATCATGATGGTGGCTAGCACCGGACTTTCTGCGTATGTGCCGAATGGAGGAAGTTCTGCGCAATTTTTGTACAAGCAGTGTGGGTTTGCTTTTCTGGGTCTGGTGGCGGCTCTGGGTGTGAGTGCTATGAATTACCAGAAATTGCGCCCTTGGGTGAAAGGGATATGGGTACTGTGTGTGGTGCTGCTCGTTATGTGCTATTTGCCGTATGTGGGAATGGAGATCAATGGGGAGAAGAGATGGGTCAACTTAGGAATTCTGTCTTTTCAGCCGAGCGAGGTCGCTAAAATAGGCATGATGATAACACTGGCGGACTGGTACACGACGCACAGGGAGATGCCGGGGACATTTTGGCGTGGTTTTATGTTGCCCGGAGCGGTATTGTTTGGTATTCCACTAGCCTTGATTTTGTGTGAAAAGGACATGGGAACGGCGGCGGCATTGGCGGTATCGGGCGGATGTGTCATGTATGTGGCAGGGGTGAGGAATTGGCTGCTATTCACAGCCATGCTGATCGGGGCGGTATTGATGTTTGACATGGCGACAGGAAATGAGAACCGAATGGAGCGTATCTACGCGTGGTTTGATCCTCAGGCGTTCAGTCAGGGTGTGGGAAGGCAGCAGTGGATTGCTATTTTAGCATTTGCCCGAGGGGGGGTGAGTGGAGTCGGGCTGGGCGATGGTATCGAGAAGTTTGGGAATTTGCCGTTTGCTCACACAGATTTTATATTTGCAGAGGTGGGAGAAGAGTGGGGCTTGGTGGGCACACTGGGTGTTCTGTTACTTTTTACGTTGTTGACTATATTTGGCATCATGTTGGCATTGCAGACGCAGGATACCTTTGGGCGCCTGCTTGCCACAGGACTCGTCTGTACGATATTCTGGCCGGCGGTGTTAAACATGGCGGTGGTGACATCGTTGTTGCCGAACTCGGGACTACCGCTTCCTTTTATCAGTTACGGTGGTACAAATCTCGTGTTCACCATCGTGTCCATAGGTCTTCTCACCAGCATCCAAAGGCATACACCGATTGTAAAGAAAATTTACTGGCCGAAAAATTTACTTAAGAATCAATCATAACATGGAAGAAAAGGAAAAAGCCTTGCGCATCGTCATCGCTTGCGGAGGAACCGGAGGGCACTTATTCCCCGGCATAGCTGTGGCGCAGAAGTTGCGTGCGATGGGGCATCGTCCTCTCCTGCTCATTTCGCGTAAACAGGTTGACGCTGAAGGTGCGAAAAAATACGAAGATCTTGAATTCAGGACGGTTCCCGCCATAGCAAAACCACGCACTTTTTCACTACGCATGATCGGATTTATGTGGAAATTGATGCGAACGCTCGTGGAAAGCAGGTCTTTGTTGAAAAAGGAGAGGGCAGATGTCGTGTTAGGGATGGGTGGCTTTACTTCGCTGGCGCCCGTGTTGGCCGGGCATCTGATGGGGCTTCGCACGTATGTCCATGATTCGAATTCGATACCCGGAAGAGCGAATCGTCTGACCGCGAAATTTTGTACGGAAACGTTGTTGGGGCTAAAAGAGGCGGAGAGGTGGCTGCCGGGGAGAGTTTGTCGAGTAGTTGGCACACCGGTGAGAGGTGAGGTAGAGAGTGCGCCGGGGAAGGCTGCTGCTCGAGCGACGTTGGGATTGCCTGTTCATGGGACGCTGCTGTTGGTAACGGGAGGCTCCCAGGGGGCGCAGAAGTTGAACACGATGATGGTGGAGGCGGCTCAGGCTGCTCCTGAAGTTCAATTTCTCATCGTAGCAGGCAAAGCTGATCAGGACAGAGTGGCAGGATTGGCGGCCGGAATGAGGAACGTGATGGTGATGGGATTTTGTGCGGACATGGCGGCTGCGTATGCAGCTGCCGATGGAGTGATAACG
>CANPXA010000050.1 GCA_947585525.1 uncultured Akkermansia sp.
GGGACGGGGCCTGGGGCAGTGGAGTAAGAGACTCCGGCAGTGCTTCCGTGGGCTTCGGAGGCAACACGTTGCGATAGAGAAAAACACGATCCCCCGCCGCAACCTGCCCGGCGCGAATATCTGCCACAATCATCCCATTGCGTGGAGCGCTCGTCGTCGATACCTCCAGGTTTCCTATCCGATCCGTGGAACCATCAACAGGATGCGAGATAAGAGTGGCGCCGGGCTGAGGCAACGGTCCGATGATACGCAAGAGAGCAAATTTTTGAGCCGGGTAAACCTGATGGACAGCCCCCAGATGCAGCGGAGGCGGCTCCTTTTTTTTCCCTTCTTCTTCCTTCTTCGCATCAGAGCCTCCCCACCAAGACGCGCACCCCGCTGTCAGCAAACCCAACAGCATCACACTCGCGACTCGTGCCACTCTCCACATGCTCTCAGACTACGCTTCCGCATTCTCTGCGTCAAGAAACTTATGCGGATCAACCCCACTTTTTCACATCCGCCCCCTAAATTCACACGTGTCCCTGATTGTCAGCAAATCGTAATTTGTAAATTGACGCTTCGGCACCACACTTCCTCAGCGCCTTGCAGGCAAAATGCTCACGTATTTTGTCCAACCGCCCTTGCCGCCCGCCACACGCGTGCGCCCTTACACGGGGCCGTCGGGCGTCTTGTAAATCGTAAATAGGCAAACGCATTTTTTCAAATGCGTTTGCCCCGGTGTTTCATATCGGCTTGAAAGGAAGGGAAAAAAGGTGTAGAATGCGGGAGCGAGTTATGGTGGCGAATACAATCATCTGGGACAAGGTCTTGAATCTCGGGGGGATTCAAATAGTCGATTTGTTTGAGAAGGGGGGAGTGCTGATGTGGCCGCTGCTGATATTATCATTTATCGCATTGATGGTGATATTTATCTGCTTATGGCGGACACGCGAGGGAGCAGTTCTGCCGATGCGGCTGATAGCTCCGGTGGAGTCCCACATACGGCGCAAGGATTATGCCGGTCTCACGGATATGTGCGAGCAAAATGATTCGAGCTTCACGCGAACACTGGAGGTGGTGATGCTCTTTTTGCAGCGCAACCCGCGAGCAAACATTGACGAGGTGCGAGAGGTGGCTACCGCAGAGGGATCCCGTCAGGCCAATATGCTCACGCGGCAAATAAGCTGGTTGGCGGACATAGGAGGAATAGCGCCGATGATCGGTTTGCTGGGTACGGTGATAGGCATGATGCGAACCTTCACGGAGATGGCCGCTGGCAACTTCGAGGGGGTGAAGCAGATGCAGATGGCGAGCGGCATATCTGAGGCGATGATCACGACGGCGGGAGGTCTGGTGCTGGCTATTCCGTGTATGCTCTTTTACGTCGTATTCCGTAACCGCGTGCAGAAGCGAATCACCGACATGGAGGCAGCCATCACGCATGTCCTCTCGCTCATTTCCGTGCAGATGAATCGGGAGAGGCGCATGGGAGAAGCTGTGCAGCGCGGCGTTACAAACGAAGTTCTGAGCAACGACGACGAATAAGGAGAGGTAGAGGCAGTCAAATGAAACTCAACGTCAAGATACCGGAGGCGATAGGGTTCCAGCTGGCGCCTATGCTGGATGTCGTGTTTTTGCTGTTAATCTTTTTTGTGGTGACCCAAAAGTTCATTCTCAATGAGCAGGACTTGAAAGTCAAAGTGCCCACGGCGCCGAAGACCACGGAGGAAGCCTCGCGTGCCATCGATGAAATCATCATCAATGCCCGAGAGGAAAACGGCGAGCTGATCATCACAATTGACAGAGAAGTGTTCACGAGAGAGAAGCTGTTGGCCATGCTCCGCAGAATGATAGCGGTGAACCCAAACCAGCCCGTACGCATCCGAGGAGATGCGGAGATGCGCTGGCAAAAAGTGGCGGACGTGATTTCCACGTGCTCGCAGGCCGGCGTATGGAACGTCTCATTTTCCAAACAACTGCCCACCCAAGCAACTCCCAAGTGATACCCATGGAAACAAAAAGAACAGCTGAGTTGTTGGCAGCGCTTTTCTTGCTCCTCTGCCCCATCATCGCGGCACAGGATGCCAACCAACGCACGCTCGATGCAAGACCCACGGAAGACAGGCTGGCCATAGCGGAACAGCTCTATGCCCAGGCACGCACTGAAGGCGCCGACCCGGAACAAAAGAAGAATGACCTGCTCAAGGCAGCGGATCTCTTTGCCAACTACCTGACGAAATATCCGAAAGCCGCCGATAGAGACAAGGCGTTGTACCTGCAGGCGGTCTGCCTCGAAGAAGCCGGAGATCCTGCGGCCGCCAACGAAAAGCTCGGCGTCTTGGCAAACAAAATGCACGGCGAATACGCCGCCGCCGCCGCTTACAAGCTCGGTATTCAAGCGGCCGACCGTGGACTGTGGGAAAAGGCCGTCGGCTACTTCCGCCTCGTCATCCGCGAATCCAAGCGCCCCGCCCTGCAGCACGACGCCCTCTACCGCCAGGGACGTGTCCTCCTGCAACAGGGAAAACGCCGCGAAGCTGAAAACGCTTTCCTCCGCGTCATCGGGATCAAGGATGCTCAACCCGCTATCCTGCAAGCAAGCTTGCTGGCCCTCGCGCAAATGAAGACCGAGAACGGGCAGGATTCCGAAGCTTACGAACTCTTCACCCGTCTGTTAAGCATGCCGGGTCTTGAAAAAGCCGTGCGCGGGCTGTCCACCCTACAGGCGGCTCGTCTGGCCTCCAAGCTGGGCAAAGACCAGGAGGCTCAAATCCTCTACGACCAAGTTTCTCAGATCGATGAACTGGCCCAGTACACGGCCGAGGCTCAGCTGGAGTCTCTCGTCCGACTGTACAAACGGAAAGACTACGAAGGCATCTTCAAAAAGGTTTCTCAGAACTACCACCCCCTCAACGATCCGGAAAAAGAGGCCAAGAGGGCGCTCATTGTGGGGCAGGCGTACATGGAAATGGAACGCTATGAGCAGGCTGCCCAATGGTTCGAGATGGCGGAAAAATACCAGCCCGGCGGCCTTCTCGGTGCCGACGCCGCCTACCGTCGCATCGTCTGCGCCCAGCACTTGCGCGAAGTCAACGTGCTGAGTTTGGCGCTGCGATTCCTCAATATGTACGCCACGCCGGATTCCCCGGCGCAGGGACAGCCGGTGTGCGACTGGGTGCGCTTCACTTACGCTGACCGTATTATGCCCGCCGATCCGGAGGAAGCCGCTCGACAATTTGACGCCCTGCGCATCGAGCAGCTGCCGACCTCGATGCGGGCGGATGCTGAGTACAAAAAGGCTTGGAGCGCCGCCCAGGGAGATACGTATGACCCCATCCCTACCCTCAACCACTTCATCTCCACCTACAAGCAGGATCCCCGCCTCCCGGAGGCGTACACTCTGCGCGGAACAGCCTATGTCAAACAGGGCAAACCCGGAGAAGCTCTCCACGACTTTGATTACGTGATCGCCCATTTCCCGGGGTCGGACGCCGTTCCCGTGTGTTGGCAGAAAGCGGCGCAGGCGAGCACGACGGATCCCCAGCGCATGATACGCTACTATGAGGGACTGATCGCCTGCCGCGGAAGAGTGAAACCCGCCGCCCTGGCCGAAGCTCACTACAACATAGCCAGCGCTCTCTACAAAACACGCCCGCAAGATGCCATCCCGCATTTCAAAGAGGCCGCCTCCATCAATCCGGAGCACTACGCCTCGCGTGTGGATACCGCGCTCGTGCAATGCTACTTCAAGCTGCAGGACGCCGCCAACCTGCAACAAGCCCTGGAGCACCTGAAGAAGGTCAACCAAGCTTCTTACGACGCCCTGCCGCCCGGCATCCTGCGCTGGTGCGGTTGGATGTGCTACCAGAAGAAAGAATACAGGGCAACGGACCAATTCCTCTCGGACGCCTTGGCTCGTGAACCGAAAGAACCCTACACCGCTCCGGATGGCTCGAGAAAAGAAAGACCGCAGACAGAACCCCTCGTGTGGAAGGTGCTGGCACGCGCCAGGCTCGAGCTGCAGCAATATGCACGTGGGTATGAGGCGGCGCAACATTACGTTTCCATGGAAACGCAGCCGTACCGCAAGGCTGAAGGGATGCGGGATATGGCCATGCTTCAGCTGGGTCTGGGCAACCCCGGGGAAGCTCGCCGCACTTGTGAGGAAGCGATAGCTCTGGGGATTGACGGACCGATCAAGTCGTCGCTGTTCATCACGCTGGGAGACACGTATTTTGCGCAGGGGAAGTACAATGAGGCCGCGAAGTTCTACGGACGGGTAGCGAATGTGGTGAGCGATGCAGAGCTCAAGCCCGTCTCAACTTACAAATTGATTGTCTCCCTGGAGAAAGCAGGCAAGAATGTTGAGGCGGAACAGTACAAAGCCTCACTTAAAAATGATTTTCCCGGCTGGACTCCGGGATATGAGGTAACCCGCCTGATCAAGGCTGCTCCCCCCACGAATCCCTAGGATGATTTTTTCCTCCCCACAAAACAGACACAAACGCTGGTACCACTTCCTGAGCATCGGACAAAAAAAGCTATGGGCTCTGGCAGGTGTGGGAGCCGTGGTTCTTGCCATTTGTCTCACTGTGCTGATCGTGTATTCGTGGAGGGCGGCGGGGTATGACATGAAGCAGGTGGGGCAGAGCTTGCCCGGGAGTTTGCTCTACGATGAGGAAAGTCATGTGGTGGCGACTCTCACGACGCACGCCTCCATGCCTGTGCGGCAGGATGAACTGTCACAGTGCCTCGTGCAGGCTTTCCTCGCCAGGGAAGACGACAATTTTTTTCACCACAATGGGGTGGACTACATCGCCCTGCTGCGCTCCGTTCTCAGAAACATTCTTTCCCTGCGCTACAAGCAAGGAGCCTCGACCATCACGATGCAGCTTACGCGGCACGTCTTCGAGTTGCAGGGCAAAACTCTGGATCGCAAGCTGCTTGAGATCGTGCTGGCTCAGCGCGTGGAGAACCACTACGACAAGTACGCCATCCTCTGCCAATACCTGAGCCGCATCTACTTCGGGCAAAATTGCTACGGGATCAGAGAAGCCGCTCTCTACTACTTCGGCAAGCAGGTGAACGACCTCAGTCTGGCAGAATCAGCTCTCTTGGCCGGCATCGTGAGAGCCCCCTCCCTCTATAACCCCCAACGTAACCGAGACCTCGCCATCAAAGCCCGACGTGAAACCCTGTGTCGTATGCGCGAACTCGGCTTCATCTCCCAAGAGGATTTTGACCGCGCTGCTGCAACTCCCCTCCCCTCTTCCTTCCCGGTGCATCGACCGACCGCCGCCGAGAAAAAGCCCGAGCAACTCGCCATCTGGGCCAACGCAGAACTCGACCAACTACCCTCGGTGCAGAGAGAGCGAGACCGCGGGCTCGCCGTGGTCAGCTTCCTCAACCTCCCCATACAGCAGTACGCCCGACAAGCCGTCCGACGCGCTGTCCATGCCGTAGAGTCCCCCGGAGCAAGCTACCCGAACGAGTGGCTTGATCTGCCCTGCCATGACCCTCAATTTGTCAAGCTCTTTGCCTCACCGAAACGGGCAGCTACCCTGAAGAAACCCGGAGAGGCGCTTCAAAAGGGACAAGGGGTGTTACAGTGCTGCGTGCTGGTTGTGGATTCTCGCCTCAATCACCGGGGCAACATCCTGGCTCTCTCCACCGGGAGAGAAGAGACCGATCCTCGCAATCGTTGGCAGGAAACCGTAAAACCCGGCAGAGTCGCAGCCCCGCTCGTCTTTTGCTGCGCCTGCCTGCCCGGCGGCAGCGCTCACCACATCGTCGCCCACAGCGCGCGGATCACAGGCTCTCGTCTCGGTTTCGACATCGTGCACAACTTCATTGAGGGGCTGAACCTTGAGACGACTCTTCCGGACAAACAACACGCAAACGATCTCTTTGACGGCCTTTTCCCCGTGCGGAAGATTGACCTTGCGCGCGTCCTCTTCGATCTCCAAAATATGGGACAGGCTTACGGGTTGCATCTCATCTCCGGCGTGTGGAGTCACGGACAGAGGTTGCTCTACACGGCGCAGAGTGTAGGGGCGGCGGAGTACATTCGTCGGGAGGGAGCCATCGCTGTTTCCCATCTCCCGCCGTTCCGTTATCGAGAGGGGGAACCCCTTGTGCTGCATGAAGAGTTGCCGGAAGGGGGAGGTCAGTGGACGATGGTGTTCAATGACCGTGGGGTGGCCGCTTTTGTCTGGATGGGCGTAGAAACGAAGCAGGGAGAAGAAGTCCTCCTTTCCTCCGAACAAAAAAAACTCATTTCTCACGCCTCGCTGGCTCTGGCAACAGAACTGCACCAACAGGCTCGCAAACTCCTGCGCAGCACACCTGTCAAAAAACCATGAGTTCTTTCCAAGCCCAGCTCTCCTCAGCCATCCGCGCTGCCCGACTCGCCGGCGATTACCTGCAGAATTCCTTCGCCTCGGAGAAATTAGTGGATGCGCGCACGGCGCACGACATCAAGCTGCGTATGGACAAAGAATGTCAGAGCATCATCCGAGATGCTCTGGCAAAGGATTGGCCGGACTACTCCCTCCTCGGGGAAGAAGGCGGCAGCGGCGGCAGGATCGAATGGATCGTCGATCCCCTGGATGGCTCCGTGAATTATTTTTACGGCATACCTCTCTTCTGTGTCAGCATTGCTCTGCGCGTGGACGGCGTCGCTCAACTGGGCTGCGTGTACGCACCGATGACGGGCGAACTCTACACAGCGCTCCGCGGCGAAACCGCTTTTCTCAACGGAAAGCCCATCCGTGTTTCCTCCCGTGACCTCATGCAACAAGCCGTCGTCTTCATCGGACACGGCGCCCATGACGGCTCCGGTGAAGAAGGCATCCGCCGTTTCGCTCACCTCTCCTCGCGCGTGTGCAAGATTCGCATTCTCGGTTCGGCGGCTCTCACGCTCTGCTACGTGGCTGCCGGAAAGATGGACGTCTACGTGGAAAACTGCATCCACCTCTGGGACTTCGCAGCGGCTCAGGTTATCCTTGAAAGCGCGGGAGGACAATTCGAGTTTTCCCCATGTGAAGAGGACCCCCTGACCGGCGCCGTCATCGCTTGGAACGGACATCTCCCTCTCCACTCCGCCCTCAATTTTTCTTAGTCCTCCACCCCGTCATGCCAAGCCGCAATGTCCATCCCAACCCGCGAGAACTCGCCTGGCGCATCCTCTGCCGCTGGGCCGAGCCGAACAGCGAGTTCGCAGACTCCCTGATACGCCGCTCCGAGGGAAGACTGAGCAACCCGGATCGCGCCCTGCTGCAAGCCATCGTACTGGGCACCCTGCGCCATCTGCGCTACTTGGAGCACGTCCTCACCGTCTTGCGCTCCGGACGTTCCCTGCAGCCGAATTTGCGCTGGCTCCTGCTTTCCGGACTCTGCCAGCTCTTCGTGCTCCGTCTGCCGGATTATGCCGTGGTGAATGAAACCGTCAAACAAGTTCCGACTCGCCTGCGGGCGGTGGTCAACGGCGTGCTTCGTGAAACCCTTCGTCACAGAGAGGCTTGGGAAGAAGAGCAAGAACGTCTCTCTCTCGGGGTGCGTTACTCCATGCCGGATTGGCTCGTGGAACGCTGGCTCTCCCGTTTCGGCGAACAAGAATGCCGCGAGCTGTTGGAGTGGTTCTCGAAACCCGCCTCCGTTTTCCTGCGGGTGAATGAACTGAACCCTCCTCCGACTATCCCCGCAAATTGGTCGGTTCTGCCCGATTTGCCGGGTTGGTACCGTCTCACAGACGGCATTTTCCCTCACGAACAACTGCACGCCGGTCACGTGTACGCCGCCGACCCCGCCACACGCCACAGCGTCGAATTACTCGCAGCTCAACCGGGCGAACGAATACTCGACACCTGCGCCGCACCGGGCGGCAAATCATGCGCCATTCTCTCTGCCACCCATGGCAACTGTGCCCTCCTCGCCACGGACAACATGAAGAGTCGCCTCGCCATGCTGCACAGAAACCTCCTACGCGCCGCGCCCGACTCTACTCCCCAGGTCGAACTCTGCGACTGGACTCTCGGCTGTCCGGAGCCTTGGCAGGCATCATTCGACGGCGTGCTGGCTGATGTCCCCTGCAGCAACAGCGGAGTCATCCAACGCCGCGTCGATGTGCGTTGGCGCCTCTCTCCGGAGGAAATCAAAAAACTGACTGCAACCCAACTGCTTTTGGCGGAAAACGCCATGCGAGCCGTGAAACCCGGCGGTCGTTTCGTGTACTCGACCTGTTCCATTGAGCCTGAGGAAAACACTCTCCTCGTGCAAAGTCTGCTGACGCGCAACCCGGGGTGGCAACTCACCGAAGAACGACTCATTCTGCCGCATCGCGACCACTGCGACGGCGCCTACTGCGCCCTCCTCCGCGCTCCCCATTGAGTGTATCCGCCGCCACACGTGTGTCCCAATAAAATTTTCTCCGGGCTTATTCAACCCATTTCCCATGCGTTTCCTCTGGATGAAGGAAGTAGCCGGAAAGAGAGCATGACATACCAACAAACCCTTCTAACCAATATACCGCGTTGCTTAAAATTCCGCTGCGCATCTGCTCCTCATCTCCGCGCGTAGCGTGCGAACATCCAAATCGTACATTGCGCATCATCAATGACTTATGTTGCATCACCCACCGATAAGTGCTTGTTTTGATCACGTTTTTCTTGGGACGGATGTGCCCGCGGACCCTCCCGAGCGAAAAGAAGGCACAGCTCGTAGAGCAAATAGAGAGGAAGCGCCATGAGCAACATGGTGCCGGGGTCGGGAGCGGGAGCCAACACAAGAGCAACCACAAAGCTGCCCACAAATATGTACGGACGGATGCGCTTCATCAAGCCTCGCGTCAGGATGCCGAGCTTCATCAGCGGGATCAGCACGACCGGCAGCTCAAAGATGATGCCGAACACGAGGATGAGTTTCACGGCAAACGTGAGGTAGTATCCGATACGCCAGTCATTGGAAATTCCCATGTCCAGCGAGTATTCAAAAAAGAAGGTAAGGACGCGCGGCAGCACGGCAAAATACGCGAAACTGCAGCCCAGTACAAACAACGCTATCCCCCACCACAAACTCCGGCGCACCACGCGCCTCTCCTTCTCCAGCAAACCCGGCGTCACGAAACTGAGCAGCAGGTAAAGCAGTGCAGGACTCGCCACGATGACGCCGCCGAAGAATGCCAGTTGAACGGAGAGCATGAAGGCCTCCCCCGGTCGGAACGCCCCCATGATACGAGATGAAGCCTGTCCTTCCGCCTCGCTTTGCAAGTCGGCATCGTGGGACCGGAGGCTCCGGCAGAGCGAGTGCAGTTCCTCACTGCCCGATGCCTGTTGCAGGAAGGTCTCTCGCTCGTCGGACGGCAGCAGTTCAGCGGCTCGCAGCAAGACGACGGCATCAGCGAGATTTCGTATGTTCACCGGCACACGCTGCTCCAGTGCGGCAGCAGCGTCCGTCGGTAGGACGGCACGCAGTTGGGCGTATTTTTTGGCGTCCACCCAGTCCTGGGCATCGACCTGCGCCGGCAGGTGACTTTGTTCATGCTCTATCCACACCCTCTGAGCAGGCAAACGCAGGAAGTTCATGAGGGTCGGGGTGAAAAAAAAGCAAGCCAACATGGAAACGAGGGTGACGGCTCCCATGCGCACGAGGGTACGCCTCAGTTCTTCCAGATGGTCCAAGAAACTCATCTCCTGCGTGGCGGCGCGGGAAGTTTTCTCCTCCTCCTTCTGCCGGATGATATTCATGAGGGGAGTGAAATTTCGACACCGAGAGCCGCGAGGTCTTCCCGAGAGAGTGCGCAAGGATCCGGCGCCAACCAGTGTCCGGGTTCAATTTCCACGGGGGTCATATCCATCCCGTAGGTAGCTTCCAAAAGTGGGTGCCGGATGCGTCTTCCGTAGGCGCTCCCCGGCAGGGGATCGATGGGACCGGCATCGTCCGTCCTCGGCAAAACGCACGCGGAGCGTCTCTCCCCCACCGTGGGCAAAGCGCTCAACAAGGCCTTCGTGTAGGCGTGTCGCGCGTCGTTGTAGATCACGTCCGCCGCCGCCATCTCGACGATCTTCCCCATGTACATCACCGCCACGCGGTCACTCACGTGCCGCACTACCCCCAGATCGTGTGAAATCAGCAAGTACGCCAGTCCCAACTCACGCTGCAGCTCCATCAACAAGTTGAGCACCTGAGCACGCACCGAGACATCCAGCGCGCTCACCGGCTCGTCGAGGAT
>CANPXA010000051.1 GCA_947585525.1 uncultured Akkermansia sp.
TCGATTTTTTCCCCTTTAAGACTCTCGCCGGGAGAGAATTTCATGTAATCCAGAGCCGCTTGCATGGCGTGCCGTTTCTCCGGATCCTCCTCTGCAGAGGGATCGGGGATGAGTTCGTTCACACCGAGGTTCATGTCGGGAGAAATCCCCCAGGTAACAGTCGGTTCAATACACGCCGCGTCAATGATGACCTCGTCATCGTATGCGGCATCAGCATCACTGGCAAAACTCTTCCAGCGCTCAACGGCCGCGTCCCAGTCCGTTCCCTTCGGGGAGTAGGGTCGCCCTTTCAGGTAGGTGAAGGTCGTGTCATCCGGGTTGACGTAGCCACAGCGGGCTCCTCCCTCAATCGCCATGTTGCAGAGGGTGAAACGTCCGTCCATGTCCATTTGCTCAATGGCGGAACCTGTAAATTCGTAAGCGTAGCCGAGCCCTCCCTGTGCTCCCAATTTGCCGATGATGTGGAGAGCGACATCTTTTGCTGTGACTCCCTTGCGGAGACTGCCCTCCACCCGCACCCTGCGTACTTTCAGCGGGGAGAGCGCCAGGGTCTGCGTGGCCAGTACGTCGCGCACCTGTGTGGAGCCGATGCCGAGAGCCACAGCCCCCACAGCTCCGTGCGTGGCGGTGTGGGAGTCGCCGCACACGATGGTCATGCCGGGTTGAGTGATGCCGAGCTGCGGACCGATGACGTGCACAATCCCTTGCTCTCCGGTAGGCAGGTCAAAAAAACGGATGCCGTATTTCTTGCAGTTGCGCCGCAGAGCCGTGAGCATGGACTCCGCCCTCGCGTCTGCGAATGGCTCGCTCTGCTCGTCTGTCGGGATGATGTGATCCACCGTCGCAAAGGTACGCTCCGGGTACGGTACAGTCAGTCCCAGGTCTTTCAGCATACCGAATGCTTGCGGACTCGTCACCTCGTGTACGTAATGCGTCGCCACGAACAGCTGCGTCCTGCCGTCCGGCAGCACACCCACCGTATGAGCATCCCATACTTTCCTGTATAATGTCTTTCCCACGTTCAGAAGAGGGTTGATCGGATGGAGAACCGTGACTTTCGGGGAGGCAGCTTCCCTGCGTCTCAGTCCGCCGTGGTATCGAGGAAGCCCTTGATTTTTTGGATACGCGAAGGATGGCGCAGTTTCCGCAGAGCTTTCGCTTCAATCTGGCGGATACGTTCGCGGGTGACGTTGAACTGTCGTCCCACTTCCTCGAGGGTGCGGGGATTGCCGTCGCGCAGACCGAAGCGTTGCTCAATGACAGCGCGCTCACGTTCGTTCAGGGTATTGAGTACCACGGAGAGCTTCTCGCGCAAAGAATTGAACGCGGCTCCGTCCATGGGGTTTTCTGCGGTCTTGTCCTCCAGGAAGTCGCCGAAGGAAGTATCGTCCGAGTCGCCGACAGGTTGCTGCATGGAAATGGGCTGCTGAGCCATCTTTAGGACGCTGCGGACGCGTTCAACAGACATTCCGCAGTGAGAGGAGATTTCCTCCGGCGTGGGTTCGCGACCCAGGTCCTGCACGAGTTTCTTCTGCACGCGCATGAGTTTGTTGATGGTCTCAATCATGTGCACCGGGATGCGGATGGTACGAGCCTGGTCCGCAATGGAGCGCGTGATAGCCTGGCGGATCCACCACGTGGCGTAAGTGGAGAACTTGTAGCCGCGGCGGTATTCGAATTTCTCGACGGCTTTCATGAGCCCCATGTTGCCTTCTTGGATGAGGTCGAGGAAGGCGAGCCCTCGGTTCGTGTATTTCTTTGCGATGGAAATAACGAGACGCAGATTGGCTTCGATCATCTCTCCCTTGGACTCCTTAGCCTGCTTCATGTGCCCGCGCATGATCTGGTAATGTTCCAGGAAGTCAGGGATGGTCATCCAGAGCTGGGTTTCGAGCTCGGAGAGGGTGTCGGCATAGACGGGGTTCTGGGGTTCGGCTTGCTGCTGGCGCTGGAGTTTGAGTATGCGCTGACGCACCTCCCTCAGGTGATCCACGAAGTCTTCGTAGATTTTCGGTTTGTAGGAGAAGCGTTTGTAGAGCTCATGCAGCTTCGAGATGTGGGACTTGAAGTCCAACTGAGCGGCCTCGACCCCTCGCTTGCGATTACGAGCCTTGCGAAGACGCAGGAAAGAGGCTTGCGCTGCCTCATACTGATCGTACAGCTTGTTGAGCGCGTTCTGCAGCTCCCTGAAGTATTGCTCGCGGTGGTCGATGTTTTTTTCTGCCACCACCCGGTCGAAGCGTTCCTTGTTTTGCAGCAGACGCTGCGCAAGGTCGGCATAGTAGTTCGCCACAAGTCCGATGTGGTGCAGGCTTTTTCGAAGATTGGTCTCAGCCTGGTCGATACGGCGAGAGAGCTGAACCTCTTCGTCGCGCTTGAGCAGCTCCTTCTGCCCCATTTGCTTGAGGTACATTCGAACGGGGTCATCCAGATCAGCCGATTTATCAGACTCCTCTGTGTCCTGGACGGCATTTTCGGTGCTGGGTTGCTGGGTATTCACCTCACCCATCTCGGCGGCGTCGATGATCTTGAAGTTCATGCTGCGCAGGCAGTCCATGATCTTCTCATGATCCTCGGGGTTGATGATATTGGCAGGCAAAACCTCGTTGATGTCGTCGTAGGTGAGGAATCCTTGGTCGTTGGCGAGGAGAACGAGTTGGCGCAGTTTTTCCTGGACGCTCGGATTCTCCATCAAGTGACCCGGCGCCCCCTCGGCGATATTGCGAAGCTCCTCCGGGCTGAGTCCCATGGTTCCTGAGCTCTCATCCAGCACTTCAATGCCAAAGGAGTGCAGACGCTCAAAGAGTTTTTCCGTGTCCTGCTCTTCGAATCCCTCGACGGGCAGGGAGGAGATGATGTCGTCGTCCGTTACGTAGCCGCCGTTCTTCTTTGCTTGGGCAATGAGGTTCTTGAAGGCGGTCTTCAGGGTGAGGTCGTCCGGGAAGAATTCCTGCAGCTGGGCAGGGGTGACGTGCAGGTTGCGCATCTCCTTCCTGCGCTGTGAACGACGCCTCCTCTCTTCGGCTGCCGCCGCGGCGCGGGCTGCTTTCAGCTCCTTTGCTGTCTTTGTTGGGCTCTGCGCGGGAAGCGACGGGGATTGGGACGCCGGAGATTGAGATGCAGCCTTTGCCGGCTGTGAAGTCGGCTTTGGTTGTGGCTTCTGCTGAGGCTTGGCGGAGGCGCTGTTGACCGGCTTTTTCGACGTCGTCGACTCCTTTTTCGGTGGTACCGGAGCTTTTGATACGGGCTTCGGCGTAGGTTTCTTCGGGGCGGGTTTCGCGACCGTCTTTTTCGCTACGGGTTTCGGCGCGGGTTTCTTGACGGCTACTTTAGCGACCGGTTTTTGGGATGCGTTTTTTTTCGGTGCGGGTTTGGACGCCGGATTCTTCGCCGCAGTTTTTGCGGATGACTTGCTGTTGGCGGGCTTTTTGGACGACACGGGTTTCGCGACCGGCTTCTTGGACGCCGGCTTTTTAGTCACGGACTTCGTCGCGGTCTTCTTGGGCGCGACCTTCTTCGCTACGGGTTTTTTGGGAGCGACTTTCTTCGTTACGGGCTTCGCGACGGTTTTTTTCGTAACCGCCTTTTTAGCCACAGTCTTGGCAACCGGTTTCTTCGGCGTCGATTTCTTGACTGTAGGTTTCGCAACCGGCTTCTTCGGTGCGACCTTCTCTGCTACAGGCTTCGGTGTCGGCTTCTTCCCTACCGTTTTTTTCGCTACGGGTTTGGCTGCGGGCTGCTTCGTCATCGGCTTTTTCGCCACAGGCTTTGCAGTCGGTTTCTGGGGAGCGACCTTTTTCGCGACCGGTTTCTTGGGGACAGACTTTACAACCGGCTTCTTCGGCGCCGCCTTCTTGGGTGTCGGCTTTTGGACAACTTTTGCCTTCGGCGCCGGCTTTTTCGTCACCCCCTTCGGCGTGGGTTTCGCGGCTTTAATCGTTTTGCTCTTCGTCTTCGCTGCGGGCTTGTTCTTGGTTGACATAATGCGTTCTGTGGTCGACTGCTCTCCTCGCTCTCCATCCTCGCCGTATCTTTGCGGCAAAAATTTCGTGCGCGTACGTTACCATCTGTGACGCAAATGTCAACACTTTATCTACAATTATGACGCAATTTCCTCAAAAATTTTTCTCAATTGATAACCGATTCAACACCGTCCATCGTCCATAGATTGCGTCTTTCGTGGGATGGATTTGGCCGTTTCGTCAAAATTCTATCAGATTCTTCATTTTTATCTGGACATATCAAGAAAAAAGAGATAAAACTAGCCGACGTCAGACAGGAGCTAAATCAGTGAAAAGTTACTCTAAAAGCGAAGATTTATAAATAAAATAGCGAAAAAGATAAATTGAAAGACATTGAAAAAGCTCCATCCGCTCGTTATGACAACCTTTAATAGATAACAGAAATGAGAAGATATTGGATCGCAATTATAGCTACTGTTTGTTGTTCCCTTGCGGCGAACGTCTACGCCGACACTGACCTTGAGGTGCTCAAGGCTGCGCACAAGGGCGATGTCGATGCCATGCGCCGGATTGGCATACGGATGTATAAGGGATGCTCTCGTGGCAATCCAACACTCGGCATCGAGTGGCTCAAAAAGGCGGCGAACAGGGGCGATGTAGAAGCAATGTACTTCTTGGGACGTGTTCTCATCCAAAACGACAGAAATTCAGGACTGAGCTATCTCAGACAAGCTGCGAATAACGGACATAAGAAAGCAAAAGCAGTTTTGAGAAAGGAAACGGGTGAGGATGACAGAACGGACTACGTGAAAGCTCTTGAGTCCGGAAAGTTGGTTCAGGTTCCGGGGGGAGCATGTAGCGTAAAAGAGGCAGTGACAAAAGCCACAAAGCTGATCAGTGACAAAGCGTTAGAGGCAAATATAAAAGCTATTGCCATGGTGGACTTTCTTTGCAATGGGGGAAAGAAGACGGAGCTGTCAGATTCCGTTCGCGATGCGATGCAGGAAGCGCTGGTGAGCGGGTCAAAACTTGAAGTGACGGATCGCGTCGATACAGGGTTGCTGATTCAGGAGGGGCAAGCGCAACAGGAGACAGTGGATCTTCGATCGTCCACCGCTGTATTCATGGGGGAAATAATCTGCGCACCGGAACGCAACGTTGGATATTTCGCTTACCGTGTGTTTAACACATTAGATATGAGAATACTGGCAGCAGGATTCATTCCGGTAAAGTGGAGCGGAAAAGAAAAAAATTTATTGAAGAGTAGCACCGCAGCGGCTGACACCTTCGCTCTTCCGATCACGCTCAACAAGGAACTGGAAGGTTTAGTTGAAAAGGTCTCGTCTGATCCTAAGCGTGGTATTGCGATGGTATATTCTGAGGGGGACGACGATGGCAATATCGTAGATAAGCGAGTGGCATTCGCCCAAATTCTTGCTACTATGTTTGATGCAAACTGTGAGTTGTACGAGCGCGAATTTTACCGTCAGGCATCCGAGGAAGCGTCCGTATCCGGAAATGTCGTTCAGGCAGAAAAGGTGGGAGCTCTTTGCACGGTGGAGTTTTCCAAGATCTCTTTTGTAGAGAATAATCTCAAGGTAAAGATCACTGCGTACCCGAAGGGAAGTTTGCTGGCTGTTGACAACTTGAAGCAAAAACGAGTTGCAGACGTAGATGGTCATGCCGCAATTTACAAAGAGAGCCTGAAAGGGGAGGGGAAGACTTCTCATTATATGGTTAAAGTGCTTTCTGCCTCAAATTCCATGTACACGGAAAACATAAAACCGATTCATTAACAATCGCATCTTTTTCAATTTAGTTCTGAGAGATTTTCTAAAAAACCTAACACAAACATTACTACACAATGAAAACAATGATAGTTGCCCTGCTCGGTATAGCATCAAGCTGCGTTTTTGCTCAGACCGCTATGTCTCGTGACTCAGATAAGCCGGCCATTGCTGTGCCCATCTTCGAGAATAGGACAGGTGGTCTCGTGACGCGTAAAAGTAGCAGTGACCATATTGATGTTATCGAAGTTGAACGCCGGGAGGATCAAATCCGAGCAAAGCGCACGGTTAGTAATAATGGTACCATGGATGTTCCTCAGGCCGGATTGCAATTGCCCGATGTGGCAGCCGAGATTGCAACAAACGCCGTGAAAGAAGCGCTTGCTCACTGTGGCAAATTTCGAGTAGTCGATTACTCTCCACTCGTTGAATTTCAGATCAATGAAAAACGGAAAAAGGAGAATTCAAACGGCTATGTCGTTTCAGATTCGAACCCTGTTGATTACCTTCTTGTGGGTAGCATCAACAATTATCGTGTCAAAAATGAAAAGAGTGTTGTTTACGGAGTTCAACGCTGGCGGAATACTGTAACAGTGAGCATGGATGTCAAGTTGATTCAGGTTCCTTCCCAAGAAGTGATAGCTAGTAAAACGATGAGCGAAAAACTTACTCGAGATATTCCGGAGGGTGTTACGGAGATTGAAGGCCTAAATGATGACTGGGAGGAACCTCTGCGTAAGGCAATTTCTTCGGCTGTGCCCAAATTTATCGCTTCCATTAATATCGCCACTAACTCAGGGGAGGCAAGCAGCACTGCGGAGCCTGTCACCTTTGAGGTGAAATCCACTCCTGAGGGGGCTGACGTGGAATACAACGATAGCTTCGTTGGTAACACTCCGTGCACAGTGACGGCTCCGGCTGCTCCCGGTATTTTGCGGGTGTCTCTTGCCGGATATAAGACATGGGAGAAAAAACTCACTCCGAGTGAGAATATGCGAATTTCGCCGATTCTACAAAAGATTGCAACTCCGGTTATTGTTCCGAAGAAAAATCGTTGAACCTTTCATCATACACATTATGATCCAAACGTCCTAGTTGACGTGTGGATGATTGGTGGGTCGTTGAAATTTCAAAGTCAAACAACATAATAAATTACTGTGATGAACGAATCGATAATGGATGCGAAAATTGCTCAAAACGAGCAGCCTCAGAGCAATGAGATCGGGATGAAGGAGGTGACACAAGACCTGCCTGCTTACTACGTGCAGCGTGGAGATGGTTACGATGGTCCGTATACAGTGGAGGCTCTAGGTCAAATGCTTACCGAGGGCAAAGTCCAAGAGAACTCTCTGATATGGAAAGAGGGTATGCCGGGATGGGAACCGTATGCGCGGGTGTTTCGAGCGGCTCCCACGCCCCCGCCGTTGCCGATACCATCGACGGAAACTGTTAAGAACAAAGAGAAAAATAATCAAACTAACCTTCTTTTCAATACTGTCTCCAAACTTGATTCGTTTGTAGGTGGAGCTGTTGGGCTCGAGGAGCTTAAAGGTTTTTCTTGGAAGAAGTTTTTTTCTGCAGTTCTAAAACACCACGGGGACGAGGAACTGTACGATGTTTTCCATTGTGGTTCCTCTCGCACGACGCCCAATATCAACGAAGTGAGTGCGGATTGGCCTACTCCGTGGATCTTCACTCGGGTCCTCCTGTATGGGATTTTATTGTCCTTGCTGTTCGGGTGGTGCGCCATATCAAAGGGGAATATCCATTCCTATCCTGCGCTGATCATGGCAGTGTCGCTCACGGTTCCTTTCACTGTGCTTATCCTTTTCTTTGAGATCAATGTCAGAAGGGATATATCCATGTATAACGTGATTCGTGCTTTCGTGGGCGGCGGAGCAGTTTCCTTGGTTATTACATTGATGCTTCCTATTTTTCTTCCTAACTTTATGACGTCCGGAGCCTGCTGGGCAGGTCCGGTGGAGGAGACAGCGAAGCTTATGGCGGTGCTCGTTGTCTTTGCTCTTGCGCGGATGCGAGTCAACCATATCCTTCAGGGAGTTCTGCTCGGCGGGGCTGTTGGTGCCGGATTTGCCGCTTTTGAGACCGCGGGGTACGTTTTCAGGTTCTTCATTGCTTCTCGATTTAATGATGACGCCCTTATCTCTATTGCTCTACTGCGAGGATTTCTGGCGCCGTTTTGCCACGTTGTCTGGACGGCAATCTCAGCTGGTTTCCTTTGCCGTGTGATCCTCATTCGTCGTTCTGAACGTGAAGCAAATGCTCAAGCGGGTTTTGACGCGGGAGTGTTTTTTGATAAGCGTTTCTTACGTCTTTTCCTTATACCCGTTGTTCTCCATTTCGCTTGGAATGGTTCCGGTATGTTGTGGGATAAGTTGGATCTCCGTGGGGAAATTCTCACGATAGCAGAGTATTCCACATTTGCTCTGCTTGGCGTTGTCGCTTGGATTGTTGCTCTAAGGCTCATACAGGAAGGAATTTCCGATACTCAACGAGCCAAGATAGCATCGAATCAGCAAGCTGCGCAATCTGTGACGACCGATTCAACTCCAAACGCCGAACTCCCTCTTGAAAACGCTGCGGCGAAACAAGGATAAGAAAGGAGATTCTGACAGGAGGAGGGCTCTTCATCTGGCAGGTCATCGACATCATCCGCATCCTGCTTGGGACATTCGATGACGCCCAGGGACGGGATATCACGGAATGGTGAGCAAAGTGCACCTGTTACCAGACCGAGCGATGTGTGTTCGGCTGGATAAGAGGGGAAGGCGTGGATGGCAGCAATCTTTGCGAGAAGCTTGCTAAAAGAGGCTCTCCGACCTGATTAATTGGAGGGGTGTATGTTTGGGGGTTGTTTTGACTGCGCACGGGGGTAGTGGTGGTACGTCCATCGTGTACGAGGATGACACGGGCTTTTGATGGCGGTTGATGAGACCGTCACGATTCTTCAGGAGAGGGACCTATTGACTATGCTATTTTATTAGTCAATAGGAGATAATTTATCGCATGCGATCTGGATTTTTTTTGTCTATCTCTTTTCAAATGCGATATGCAAGTAAAAAATTTGCTCATCATTGGAAAAGTTTCATTAGAAAAGGGGTGGGACATGAAGAAAAGAAGAGCCTTCCTTTTTGTTATTGTTGAGATATATTATTGTATAGCATTAATTATAAGTAAATAATGCGTATTCAAACAGTATATCGTATTTGAAATGAGATAAACTATCAACGTGGTTGCGAAAGCCACGTTGTTGAGCAGGGGGCTAATCGCACAACATTATATCAACAATACAATTAGAAGCAGCAATGAAAAAGAGACTTTATAAGACACAAGACGAGTTTGAGCAATCCTCATGGGTAAAAATGTCAGGTGATAGCCAAAAGGTCATTGAGGCTCTTAACCGGGCTCCTGAAATCATAAAAAAGATGGGGAGTGGTACTTCGGGAGCTCAGAAGTTTGAGAAAATTGTAACGCTGTTCAAGGAAAATATGGGTTCGGGAAAGCTATTTTCCGTGCGTAATGCAGCCATACTTGCCGGTGTTATTTTGTATTGGGTGACTCCATTGGACTTTGTACCTGATTTTCTTCCCGTAATAGGATGGATGGATGATTTAGGGTTGCTTGCTATGGCTGTTTCGTGGATCATGCCGGAAAAAAAGCCAGAGTTTGAATCTCAAAATGTTTCAATTGAACAAATTGATAGCATCGTTTCCAATTTGCCGGAAAATCAGGACATGGAGAAGTACAAAACCGAACTCTCCACTCTTCGTAAGGATTTGGAAGAATTAAAGGATGACGGATTACTTCGTGAGGTAGATACCATAGAAGAAGTCATAGCAGATCCTTTGCGTCGTATTGTGGTAACAGGTACCTTCAGTGCGGGAAAGTCAAGTCTCATCAATTGTCTCCTAGATAGAGATCTTTTACCGACGAGTCCGGAACCATGTACGCCTGTTCTTACAACAATTATGTACGGAGAGAGTGAGCAAGCTTTAATTCAGCGGAAGGATGGGAGTGTGGAGGTTATCGCTGATTTAGCCCTTTTGCGTGATCATCACTCTAAACTGATGGAAAATGCTCAGGAATTAAACGTTCAGTTGTCGCATGAACTTTTGCGTGACGGTTTGACTATTGTAGATACATGCGGTCTTGATTATAGCCAGCTTGATGAGAGAACTTTTGATGAACTGCCACATTCTTCACTTCTGGTCTTTGTTAAGTCATTGCAAATTCCCAGTATGAGCAAAGAAGAGGACGAGTTTAT
>CANPXA010000052.1 GCA_947585525.1 uncultured Akkermansia sp.
GCCTCCCGCAGCGCCTCCCCTCTTTTCCCTCCTCTGCACCCGGTTCTTCGGAGCCCCCTCTGGCAGGGGGTGCCGCGTAATATACTACCCCTTCCTCACTTCGTCAAGCTCAAATTCTATTTTTTTTGAAAAAAATGTGTTCGCCGAGAGAAAAGTCCGTACCGGCGCGGACTATGAGGAGGCATAGAGACAAACCGGCAGCCCCACTCGGAGCTGCCGGTAGCGAGAGACACTCGCATTTCAGATTATTTGCTGTGGATGTTGAGCATCTGAGCGTAGGTGGGAACCGGCCAGAGGTCGGCGTCCACGATGGCTTCGAGGGCATCAACGGTTTCGCGGGCTGACTCCATAGCTTCTTTCATGCACACGGGGCAACCCTTATCGATGGCAGCTTGGAGGGCCTGCACCTTGCCGGGCAACTCATCGTAGAGTTTGCCCACGGCGTTAGCCTGCTCCTCTGCGGCCTTGAGACCGGCCTTGAGACCGGCAGCCTTGATGGAGGCGACCGTTCCGCAGATTTCTGTCATCTGTCCGGCGACAGCCGGCAGGTAAATGGTTTGAAGCATGTTCAAACAGGTCTTGGCTTCGATGTGGATGAGTTTGAGGTAGCTCTCGACCTGCACCTCCTTGCGAGCCAACAGCTCCGCCTTGGAGAGGATACCGTACTTCTTCATGAGCTTGATGGTATCCGGACGCGAAAGGACCTCGAGGGCTTCCGGGGTGGTCTTGAGATGGGGCAGTCCACGCCGTTCTGCCTCCTCAATCCACTCCTGAGAATAGCCGTTGCCGTTAAAGATGATGCGGTCGTGCTCGATGATCATCTTCTTGATGAGGGAACTGACCACAGAATTGAAGTTCTTCTTGCCGACCACCGGCTCCAGCTTGGTAGCGACCTCATCCAGTGCCTCTGCAACGATGGTGTTGAGCACAGCCATGGGCCAGGCGCAGGTCTGCGATGACCCGACGGCACGGAACTCAAACTTGTTTCCGGTAAAGGCGAAGGGCGAGGTGCGGTTGCGGTCGGTCGTGTCTTTCGGCAAGGTAGGCAACACATCGACGCCGAGTTCCATGGTGGTCCTGGTTGCGGAGCTCTTGGCGCCGCCTGCCTTGATCTGTTCGATGATATCGGCTAGCTGATCACCGAGGAAGATGGAGATGATAGCCGGCGGCGCTTCGTTTGCCCCGAGACGGTGATCGTTCCCGGCTTTGGAGATGGAGGCGCGCAGGAGATCGGCGTGCTTGTCCACACCTTGAATCACGCAAGCGAGGAAAGTGAGGAAGAGGAGATTGCTGTGCGGTGTCTTGCCCGGTGAAAAGAGCGAGCCTAACTCCGGGGTGCCAAGCGACCAGTTGTTGTGCTTGCCGGAACCGTTGACGCTGGCGTACGGTTTTTCGTGCAGCAGACAAACGAGATTGAACTTGAGAGCCTGCCTCTGCAGGATATCCATGATCATCACATTGTGATCCACAGCCACGTTACTCGCCTCGTAGAGCGGAGCAATCTCAAACTGCGCCGGAGCCACCTCATTGTGTCGCGTCTTGGCCGGCACGCCGAGTGCCCAGAGCGCCTGATCCACGGAGTTCATGAATTCCAGCACTCTCTCTTTGATCGAACCGAAATAGTGATCTTCCATCTGCTGATGCTTGGGCGGCAAACATCCGAACAGGGTGCGCCCGGTCTCAATGAGATCCGGCCTCTGCAAATACAGGTTGCGGTCGATGAGGAAGTACTCCTGCTCAGCACCGAGGTTACTCTCGACACAACTAGGCTCCACGCCGAAGCAACGCAACACGCGCGTGGCGTGTTTCGACACAGCTACCATCGACCTCAACAAAGGCGTTTTCTTATCCAACGCCTCGCCTGTGTACGAACAAAATGCCGTGGGTATGCACAACGTCGCGGTGTGTTCCGTGCGTTTGATAAAGGCGGGAGAGGTCGGATCCCATGCCGTGTAGCCGCGAGCCTCAAAAGTGGCGCGTATGCCGCCGGAGGGGAAAGATGAGGCATCCGGCTCCGCCTGGATCAGGTTCTTGCCCGTAAACTCACAAATCATCCCGCCCTTGCCATCCGGCTCCACAAAAGAGTCGTGCTTCTCCGCAGTCGCATCCGAAAGCGGTTGGAACCAATGCGTGTAGTGCGTAGCTCCCTTCGACAACGCCCACACCTTCATCGCCTGCGCCACCTCGTCCGCTATGCTCATGTCCAACTTGCCCCCGCGTTGGACGGTGACAAGCATCTTCTTAAAGGCACTTTTGGAGAGATACTTCTCCATCGTCTTAATCCCAAAGGTGTCGCTCCCGTACATTGCGGAAAGCTTTTCCTCTGCCCCAATTGTCGCTTCGTTTGCCATAGCTGTTTTTATTTGTTCGTTGATAAAGTTTTCACTCCACAGGGGAGTTCTTCCTTCACCTTCCTACTAGCAAATACCGTGCCAATTCTGTAAAATTATTCAATTTCCGTTATCCATCAATCATTTATTTTGCTCTCTCCGAAAGATTTTGTTTCCGGAATCTTACATTTTTGTTGATCCGAGAACATTTTTTACAAATATGTTTAACATTTTTGTCGTTTTTCTGTACCGATCGAGCCATGTCCGACGTTGCAAAGCCGGCAAGACGGCATGGCGTAAACATCAACCTTTCCGTCGAGCAACAGCCCATGATTGAATCCACCACTGATGCGCCCACATCGAATATCTCGCGCGCAGCGCGCTAGCATCCAAATCGTAATTCGTAATTCGTAAATAGGCAAACGCATTTCCTAATGTGTTTGCCCCGCGTCGTGCGAATTCCTTGACAGACAGGGGATGAATGGGTATGATGTGGGACGGCATGAAGTCGCGCATGGACGAGCTGGAGGAGTGGGGGACGGATGTCATCTTTAACCGGGCGCATGGGTTCCGGGCGTGGCTGATGCGTTGTATATTGCGTTTGGGTTCCTTCGTGTTTTATTTCATCGTGAAGGTTCGTCTCTTCCTGTTTAGGCGTCGGCTACGCACGGTGCACTACCTGGGGACGTTTGTGGTGAGTGTTGGGAATATCACGGCCGGGGGCACGGGAAAGACACCCGTGGTTGAGCTGCTTGCGCGCACTCTGGCATCGCGGGGACGGAAGTGCGCTATCCTGACACGAGGCTACAAGAGCGCTGATTTGCCGATGCCGCAACAGTGGCACAACGCACAGGGAAAACGCGTCAAAAATATCCCGAAGATAGCGAGCGATGGAAAAGCGAGGTACCTGTCTCCCCTCTACGCCGGGGACGAACCCTACATGCTGGCTCGCAATCTGGATGGTGTGGCGGTATTGGTGGACAAGGATCGGGTCAAGAGCGGCATCTTCGCCATCGAGCAGCTGGGGTGCAACACATTGATCCTAGACGATGGGATGCAGTATCTCAAATTGCGTCATGAGGTGGACATCGTGCTGGTGGACTGCGGCTTCCCCTTCGGGACGGGAGCGCTCCTGCCGCGTGGGACGATGAGGGAGCCGCGGAAGAGTCTGTCGAGAGCCGGTTACATCATCCTCACCAAGAGCGAGGGTAAGCCGCAGGACGAGTTGATAGCAACGATACGCAAGTACAACAAGCTCGCGGATATCATCGTGACGAATCACACACCGGACTACTTGGAGAATGTGTTCACAGGAGAGAGGATTCCTCTGGAGGCTTTGCGCGGCAAATATGTGGCGTGTCTGAGCGGGATAGCGCGACCGGAAAGCTTTGAAAAGCTGGTGGAAGAGCAAGGAGCTCGCATTGAAATTCGCAGGCGTTATCCGGATCACCATTGGTTCGACCAAACGGAAATGGATACGTTTGTGCAACGCTGTGCGAATAGGGCCATCGACATCATCGTGACCACAGAGAAGGATGCCGTTCGCTTCCTCAAACCTGACGAGATGGACGTGCCGATTTTATTTCTCCACATCCGCATTGAAATTCTCCAAGGGGAGAGAGAATGGCAACGCCTCATTGATAATATATGTGCGCTCTCCCTCCCTCAACCTCCCCCTCAGTGGGGCAATGTCCTGTGATGCGTTTCAACCTCCACTTTGTCAGACAATCTGCATCAGACTCCGATTCTTTTCCGGAGAATGTAGAAAAAATGAACAGTGAGACGTACCAAGGTGTAGATAGGGAGGAGACCTCCCGAAGAACTCAACCCAAGATCATACCATGAAGAAAGCATACGTACCATTGGCCATCATAGCCGGCACCTCTGTGGTTTGCACCTCGTGTGTCGTTCCTTCCTACGGTTACTCGACCTACTCTGTGCCCGGAAACGTGAGTGCAGGAGTAGCGTGGACGAATGCCAGCTACGATGCGGCAGGATTCCCGATATTCGGTTATTCGTACGGCAGACCTGTGTACGGCTACACGGAAGCAGGCGCCGCCGTGTTCACGATTGCAGCGCTCACTGCCCTCTGCTTTGTGCCCTACTGGGGACCGGCTTCATGGTACAGGGGGTACTACCGCTATCCCTACGGCATCCACCGCGTCCCTGCCCCGCCGAGATTCCCTGCGGGACATGCTCCGGGAGTGCGTCCGCCGGGTGGTATCAAGCCGCCCCCTGCTCCCGGGGCTCCGAAGCCGGGATGGGGCGGAGGGAACTTCCCCAAGCCCCCGACCTCTCACGGGCCACACATCTTCCCCAAGTCGGGCACTTCGACCATGCCGGCTCCGGGAGTCGGCCCCAAGGGCTTTGGTCCGGGTTCCTTCTCCATTCCGAAGCCCGGGGCGTCTGTCTCACCCGGCAAGCCTAACCCCGGAGTGGGTGGGGTGCATTTCCCCAAGCCGGCTACGCCGAACGTCTCCTCGTCCTCCTCGGGCGCACCGCGCATGGCGCACCCCATGGGCACAGGATTCAGCATCCCCAAACCTGCGGGAGTCACTGCTCCGCCTACGGTACGCATCGGTCCTCCGGCGGCTTCCGGGGCATCCTCTCCCAGGATATCGACCATGCCGGCACCCTCATCTGTACCTAGAATTTCAACCATGCCGGCTCCTTCGTCCGCACCCAAAATATCGACCGTGCCGACTCACTCGTCTGCACCCAGGATATCGACCATGCCGGCGCCGGCTATGCGAAAACCGTGACAACACGGAGCAACTCATCCAAGACCCGAGTGGACTTCTGTTCTGCTCGGGTCTTTTTCTACCTCTTTCTATCCAACATCCCGCGTTGTTCTCAAATTCCGCTACACTCTCGCTCCGCATCATCGCGAGCAAGCTCGCCGAATTTTCCAAATCGTAAATCGTATGTCGTAAATCGTAAATAGCAAATGCACGTCCCCGTGCATTTGCTCGTCTTGCAATCGCAAGAAGAATATGGTAGAATGCGGCGTACTTAAGATAAAAATGCGAACGGCAGATTTTCTTGTGATCGGATGTGGTGTAGCAGGGCTGAGTTTTGCTCTGAAGGCCGCTGCGCACGGCAGTGTTATCGTTCTCTGCAAGAGCGATCCGCTCATTTCCAGCTCAGCCAAAGCGCAGGGGGGCATTGCTGCTGTCATTGACAAAAACGATAGTTTTGAAGACCACATAGCTGATACCCTTGACGCCGGAGCCGGACTCTGCGACGAAGAGGCGGTGCGCACCATAGTCACAGAAGCGCCGGCGGCTATCAGAGACCTCCTCGCCTGGGGCGTTGACTTTGACCAAATGAAGGACGGCAAGTTCGAACTCGGTCGCGAGGGCGGACACGGCAAACGGCGCATCCTGCACGCTAAAGACACCACAGGGTTAGAGATATCCACTAAACTCCTGGAGTGCGCCAAACGCCACCCGAATATCACCCTGTTGGACCACCGAATCGCCATCGACCTCATCACCACGGCGAAGCTAGGTTGTGTGACGGAGGACCGCGTGTTGGGCGCTTACGTGCTGGATCCCGCCTCCGGGGAGGTAGAGATTTTCCGCAGCGACCGTGTGTTGCTCGCCACGGGGGGCACGGGTCGCGTCTATATGTACACCACCAATCCGCCCACGGCAACGGGAGACGGCATCGCCATGGCCTGGCGCGCCGGAGCCCATATCTCCAACATGGAGTTCGTTCAGTTCCATCCCACCACCTTCTACAACCCCAAGAGCACCGACCGCGAAGGCCTCACCTTTCTCATCTCCGAGGCAGTGCGCGGGGAGGGCGGTATCCTGAGGGGACCCGACGGACAGGAGTTCATGCAGAAGTACGACTCCCGCAAGAGCCTGGCGCCGCGCGATATCGTAGCGCGCGCTATCAACAGCGAGATCCTGCGTACCGGACATCCCTGCATGTACCTAGATATGACGCATAAGCCCGTCGGCTTCATGGCAGAGCGGTTTCCGTACATCTACGAGACCTGCAAAAGCTACGGCATCGACGCCGAAAAGGACATGATTCCCGTTGTCCCCTCCGCCCACTACCAATGCGGCGGCGTGAAAACTGATACAAACGGGCAGACCTCTCTGCGCGGTCTCTTCGTTGCAGGAGAAAGCGGCTGCACCGGCTTGCACGGAGCGAACCGTCTCGCCAGCAATTCTCTGCTCGAGTGCGTCGTCATCACCAAACGAGCCCTCGCCACGATACTCACTCGTCTCCCGCTCGCCCACGCGCCGGAGTCGTACCCCATCCCCGAGTGGAAACACGGCGACCGCGTGCCGCAGGACGACCTCGCCATCCTCTACCACTGCTGGGACGAAGTGAGGCGCACAATGACGGACTACGTGAGTATCGTCCGCACGAACCACCGCCTCCAGCGCGCCGCCACTCGCCTGCGCAACATCAACCGCGAGATTCATGAATACTACTGGGGCTACCGAGTCACTCCGGAAATTCTTGACCTGCGGAACCTCGCTCTCACCGCTTCGCTGATCATCGACTGCGCCATCCGCCGCCAGGAATCCCGTGGGCTGCACTACAACCTAGATGCCACGGAGAAACTGCTCCACGCCCGTCCAACAATCCTCCACAACGGCTGATCTCTTTCCCCGCCATGTCCTTCCGGATGATTTTTCTTTCCTTCGCTCTGGCCTTGCTTTCGCTCTGCCACGCTGCCTCTATCACCGGAAGTAGTACAAATCGGGAGAGGAAGGGCGAGAACTCGCGGCAGACTTACCAGCCGGCGCGCACCTCGGAACCTCGTGTGATGAGCAAGGAAAAACTCAAGGAGCTCGCCATCAAGGCCGGTCCCATCAAACCCTCCATCGATCAGAGCAAACGAAAAAATTTCCCGGATCCCAAAAAGCATCCCACTCCCCCACGCCCGGGCGCCTTCCCTTGGCACTTCGACATCACCGCTACCTATTTCTTCATCGGAGAGCGTGCCACTCGCCGCAACCCCACCCCGAACACAGCCAGCAGCTGGGACAGCGCCTGGGATGACAACTACGGCGGCTACGACGATCCCGACCCGAAAAAACGCGACCCCGTTACCTTCGCGCCGCTCGGCTTCAAGCCCCGCCTCAACCCCTTTTATGTGGCCCTGCCCTACAACGACATCGACCGCGGAGGTCCCAAACCGGAAGCTCCGAAGGTGATCCCTTGGTATCGTCGTGACAAGGATGGCAAGTATGAATCGACCTGCCGAGGAACTTGGGTGCAGATCTACTACAAAGGGCGCTACTGCTTTGCCCAGTGGGAGGATTGCGGTCCGTTTCTCACGGATGATTGGGAGTACGTATTCAAAGGAAAACGTCCACGCAACACGAACAACCAATGCGCCGGTATCGATATTTCCCCGGCCGTGCGTGACTACCTCGGCATCCCCGGCGGCAGCGCCGTCGTGCACTGGCGCTTCGTCGATTTCTCCCTCGTTCCCGGCGGACCCTGGGCGAAGTTCGGTAAAGACAACCCGTTTATCAACCCTGCCCTCAAGGAAGCCATCCGTAAGTACGGTCTCAAGTACAACATCAAGACCGCGCCGACCCCGCCGAGTCAAACCCAAAAATAGTTTTTCCCCTCCCTCTCCCCGCCATGTTCTCTTCGCTCATCTTTGACTGGTCTGGTACGCTGTGCGATGACCTGACCCTCACGCTCCAGGCCACCAACTACGTGATCTCACAGTACAAGTTGCCGGCGCTGACCCGCGAGCAATTTCGCGCGGAATTCCAACTTCCCTACCCCGCCTACTACTCATGGAAAACGCCGGGTGTTCCCATCGAGGAACTTGAGGACCATTACCGACATATCCTGAACTCACCCGAGGCTGAGCCCGTCACCGTGCTGCCGCACGCACGCGAGTTTCTCGACTACTGCCGGGCGCGCGGCATCCGCTGCTTCATCCTTTCAAGCATGGATTCGCTCGCCTTCGACCGGCAGGCAAAAGAACTCGGCGTATTTGATTACTTTGAAGGCATTCACACCGGCATCCTCAACAAGGAGGCTCACATCCACTCCCTCCTCGCACAACATGGTCTCGACCCGCATCAAACCGCCTTCATCGGCGATATGCAGCACGACATGGCGGCTGCTCACTGCGCCGGCGTCTGCGCCATCGGCGTGCTGACCGGCTACAACAACGCCGCCCAACTCTGTGAGGCGTCACCCGACCTCGTGGTGCCGCACTTGGGCGCCCTGCAGACGCTCATGCAGCGCAGCGATTCCCTCCTCCCCGGGGAACAAGTGCAGCTCCACGGACTTTCCTTCACCTGCCGCCTGGGAGTCCCGGATGACGAGCGCGCCACTCCCCAGCCCGTGCAGGCCGATGTCACCATCACGCCCCCTGCCTCCTTCGGCGACATGAAGGATGATCTTGCGCACACCATCGATTACGATGTCCTCTCTCGGCGCCTCATCGAACTGGCACAGGCAGAACCCACTGCACTGCTGGAGACACTGGCGCACAAGCTGGCGGTCTGTTGTGTGCGAGAGTTCGGCGCAACGGCCTCCACAGTGCAGCTCCGCAAATTCATCCTTCCCAACACCGACTTTGTCTCCGCCACCGCCCACGCGCGGAAATGACCCCACCGTCACCCGCGCCCAAATGGCCCAAAAGCTGGGATTGAGTTTGAGAACGATCGATTATAATCTTAGAAATCTAAAGATGAAGGGCTTTTTGACTCACTCTGGGTCAAAGAAAAATGGCAAGTGGCTCCTGAAGAAAAAATCACTAGGAGGTTTCTAAGTCGATGTTTCTGTACCTACTTTGCTCTTGCTCCCGATCATCACCCTTCAAATTGCAGTATAAATTTGCAGTATAAATTGCGAAAGCGTGGCTTGATCGCTTCTATATTCGGTTCAGTAACTTCATCATCATCAGTAAATTGTTTTGTTTACCTGTTATAGACTATGGTTCGTGGCAAGGTTGTGAACATTGCACCATAAATTGCGGAGGCCTGGTGAGGATTGCAAAATTCAATGCAACAGGTCGATAGCACAAAAGAGAGAGATCGGTTATTTAAAAAAGTTGAATTTTGCATCAAATTTACCCCAAATTCAACGCAAATTCAAAAGGGTACTTTTACTAAAATCTCATATTCAATATCTTGCGATATGCGAAATTCTGCGGCAATTCGCTCGACGTCTTGCCTATACCGTCGGAGCAACCGCATTTGGGAGATCCTCGTTGAAAAAAGTTGAATTTTGCATCAAATTTGCCCCAAATTCAACGCAAATTCAACACATGATCTCCGTTATATATTGATAATCTGTCAATTTAATCATACGAAATTCTGCGTCAATTCCCTTGACAGCATCCCCTCAGGGTGGTACAGTATGAGTGATGAAGGAGGAAACGACATTGGAACACATCCTCTCCGAGCTGCTCACAGCGGGAGAAAATGAGGTGATAGAGTTCAAGGAAGCCCATAAGGGGAAATGGCCAGACTTTATCGGAAAGTATGTGTCGGCTCTGAGCAACGAAGCGAATTTACGTGGAGTGGATTTCGGCTGGCTTTGTTTTGGCGTAGCGGACAAGCCAAAGGGAAACACGGGCGCGCGTCTGGTCGGCACCCATGCCGTAATTGATCAAAACCTGAAATA
>CANPXA010000053.1 GCA_947585525.1 uncultured Akkermansia sp.
TAGGGAGATACCTCAATGCGGACCTTATCGCCAACGACGAGGCGAATGAAGCGTTTACGCATCTTGCCCGAAATGTGGGCAAGAAACTCGTGCCCACTGGCAACGCGGACACGGAACATCGTTCCCGCGAGAACAGCCGTCACGGTTCCCTCCATCTCAATCTCGCTCTCCGAATCTTCCTCCGCTTTCTTGGGCTTCAACGGAGCGGACCCGGCATTGGACCTCGAACCGCCTTGATTGGGGCGATTGGGCTTGCTGTATGGTGAATTGGGTCGGGAAGGACGTCCGTTGTGGCTGGGCATAAGCGAAAGTTTGTTAGTGAGTCACCCGGAGAGGAAGAATGCAGCTCCGGATGCACGGCGAGTTTAGAGGCAAAGGTTATAATTTGCAAGCGCTTTTTTAGGGGAAGCGGGTAAATTTTTGAAAAAATCGGGTAAAATCAAAGAATGCGGTTGACAAATGAGTCAATTAAGAGTAGATTTTCCCCCCGCCCCGGGCTGTTTGCTACAGCGTGGCGGACATGAACGAAACATGAAAGAGTTATGAAAACCTTTTCTGCCAAAGCTCAGGACATCGAGCGCAAGTGGTATGTGATCGACGCAGCCGACAAGGTGCTCGGTCAGGTGGCCGTACAGGCCGCCAATATCCTGCGTGGCAAAAACAAGACCATCTTCACGCCGCACGTGGACTGCGGAGATTACGTGGTCATCGTGAACGCACACAAGGTGTTGCTTTCCGGAAACAAAGAAACCTCAAAGATCTACACACGCTACACGGGGTATGTGGGCAATCAGGTCGTACTCACTCCTGCTAAGATACGCCGCAAGAAGCCGGAATACCTGCTGGAGCACGCCGTGCTCGGTATGGTTCCTCATACCCGTCAGGGCCGCGCTCAGGCAACCCGTCTCAAGGTTTATGCCTCCGCTGAGCATCCACACGCTGCCCAGAATCCTGAGTCCGTCACCATCGCCTAACCCCTTTCTTTCTCCCAATAACCTATGAGTACCACACCTTACAATGCAACGGGTCGCCGCAAGGAGGCCATCGCACACGCTTGGCTCACCCCCGTGGAGGAAGGTAAGTCCGGCAAGATCACCATCAACCGACGCAGCTTCGAGGAATATCTCCCCACCGACGCGCTCCAAAATGTTGTTCTGCAGCCCTTCTATGCCACCAACACCATGAAGAAGTACGATGTAAAAATCGTCTCCAAGGGCGGTGGCATCCACGGTCAGACGGGAGCCATGAGTCTCGCTATTGCGCGTGCGCTCGTCATGCTTGATGAGGCTTACCGCAGTGTCCTCCGCGAGCAGAAACTGCTCACACGCGACTCCCGCATGAAGGAACGCAAGAAAGCAGGTCGCCCGGGAGCCCGCAAGCGCTTCCAGTTCAGCAAACGCTGATACACTTCCCAGCTTTGTTTTTACGGGGTTGTTCGTGAGCGAGCAACCCCGATCTTTTTATTTCCGGTTCATTCGTCTTCTTTCAACACGGATTTCGCATTGAAAAAGCGAACATCTGTGGTACAATCCGCGCATGGCAACCGACAAAAAAATCACCATCAAGACGAACAAGGGAGACATCCACCTCACTGTTTTTGCATCAAAAACCCCGATGACCGCCGCCAGTTTTCTCAATCTGGCCAGCAAGGGCTTCTACGACAACCTCACCTTCCACCGCGTCATCGCCGACTTTATGATCCAGGGCGGCGACCCGGAAGGAACGGGCTGTGGCGGACCCGGTTACCAATTTGATGACGAATGCCTGCCGGGTCTCACATTCACCAAGCCCGGTCTGCTCGCCATGGCGAATGCCGGACGCAGCTGGACCGGAGCCGGCACAAATGGCTCCCAATTCTTCATCACCCATGTCCCCACGGAATGGTTGAACGGCAAACACACCATCTTTGGCGAAGTCGAATCGGCCGACGACCAGGCTGTCGTCAACTCCATCGCCCAGGGGGATCATATCCTCGGCATTGAGATTCACGACGATTGCACGGATCTCTTCACCGAGCAGGCTGCCAACATCGCCCGCTGGAATGCCGCCATGGCTCGCAAGTGAGCCATGGTCTTTTCCGTCCAGGACCTGCATATTGAATTCGGAGCGCGGGTGCTCTTTGATTCGCTTTCCTTCGTCGTGGAACGCGGTGAGCGCGTCGCGTTCGCCGGACAAAACGGCGCCGGCAAAACGACCCTCATGCGCTGCATCACGGGCGACTTGCAGCCGGATCGCGGGCGCGTCCTCCTTCCCACTCACACGCGCGTCGGCTACCTGCCGCAGGAAGGCATCCACATCAGCGGCTCCCCGCTCATGCAGGAGGTTCTCGGCAGCGTCGGTCCTGTCTCCCGTTACCGGGAAGAGGTGGAGGAACTCTCCGCCGAACTGCAGCGTCTCACCCCTGCCTCCCCGCGCTACGACGAGGTACTGCACGAGATAGGAGCGTTGGAGCTGGCACTGCAGGATTTTGCGGAGGAGGCACTGCGCGTGCGGTGCGAAACGATTTTACGTGGGCTTGGGTTTTCGGAGTCGGACTGGGGGCGCGACTGCGGGGAATTTTCCGGCGGGTGGCAGATGCGACTTGCGCTGGCAAAGCTCCTGCTTCAAGAACCGGATGTGCTGCTGCTGGATGAACCGACGAATCATCTCGACCTCCCATCTCAACGATGGCTGGAGCAATTTCTACGCAATTACCGCGGAGCCATCTGCATCATCTCGCACGACGTCGCGCTGCTGGACTCGCTCGTCACGCGCACCATTGCCTTCCATCACGGCCGAGCCGAGCAATTTGCCGGCAATTTCTCCTTCTATCTGAAAGAAAGCAAGGCACGCCGTGAGGCTCTTCGGAAGGCGGCGAGGAACCAGCGCAAGGCCATCGAGAAAACGCAGGCCTTCATCGATCGCTTCCGCTACAAGGCCGCCAAGGCCGCGCAGGCGCAGAGTCGCATCAAGATGCTCGAGAAAATCGAGCTCATCGAGGAAGAGGACGATGACGCCGTCATGTCGTTCCACTTTCCTCCTCCGCCTCCCGGCGGGTCCACGGTCGTTTCTTTGACCAAGGTATCCAAATCATACGGCGACATTCACTTGCTGCGCGATTTCGACTTCCTCATGGAGAAAGGCGACCGTATTGCCATCGTTGGTGTCAATGGCGCCGGAAAATCTACCTTCACCCGACTGATTTCCCGCACGGAGGAACCCGACTCCGGGGCCGTCGCCTTCGGTCACCACACCCGCGTCGCGTTCTTCTCGCAGACGCATGCGGACGTGTTGGATCCGGAGCGTACGGTACTTGAATGTGTGGAGCAAGCGGCCTCGAGGGAAACACTTCCGCTCGTGCGCAATCTGCTCGGTTGCTTTCTCTTTCGGGGGGACGATGTTTTCAAGCGCGTAGGCGTTCTTTCCGGCGGAGAGAAGTCGCGTGTGGCGCTGGTCTGTATGCTGCTGCATCCGGCGAACTTCCTCATCATGGATGAGCCGACCAATCACCTGGACTTCCAGAGTCAGGATATCCTCCGACAAGCCCTTGCAGAGTATCCCGGCTCCTTCTGCATCGTGTCGCACAACCGCAGTTTCCTCGACCCCCTTGTCAACAAGGTTCTCGAATTCCGCCCCGGTCTTCCGCCCCGCCTCTTCTACGGCAACGTCTCCCAGTACCTTGAAAAAGTTGAGGCCGATGCCCGGGCCTCCTCTGCCGCCGAACCTACCGCCACGTCCACCCCTTCTCCCAAGAACCGTCAAGCGGTTCGGCGGGAACGCGCCCTTGAGCGCGAACGGCACGCGCGCCTTATTCGACCTCTCCAAACAGAGCTGGCTCGGGTGGAAGCCGATATTGCGGCGCGTGATGCTCGCAAGGCTGACATCACGGAACTGCTGAACGATGAGAAGAATATTTCCGATGCCGAGGTCCTGCGGCAACTCACCGAAGAATACCAGGCACTTGACCGAGAAAGTGATGTCCTCTTTACACGCTGGGAAGAAATAAGTCTCGAGATTGAAAGGCGACTCGCCGGACAAGATCAAGCGTGAATGCCGGGTCGGATATCGAGTTGTCTCTCGGCATCCGTCAGATAGCAAGCCGGGTCGCTGCCGCGCCAGTGACCGTTGGCAATGGCGGCACGAGTACGGTAGCCGCCACCACAGAGTGCAAAATGGCGACAGGTGGCGCAGGGACCCGAGAGCAGTTTCTGCCGCTCGACCGGGTCCTCGCTGCCGCGCAGCTCTCGTAATGTCTCCGCGCTCGGGGAGAGCGTCGCCTCCCAGACACGAGAAAACGGCTCATCCTTGACATTGCCGAGGGTGAGCTGCTGCCAGAATTGATCCGGATGGATGCGACCCTGCGTGTCGATATTGGCGATGCCGCGTCCGGAGCTGTTGGCTCCGCCGCCATTCCACGAGAGGAGTTTGTAGGTCTGCTGCGCAAGGGGAGTACCCTCGCGAATCTGCCGCAGGAGGATATAGACGCCGTCCGCCGGCTGAGTAACGGTGAGCAACTCGCGGGTACTGCCGGCGGCATGCCACGCCGCGGCACGCTCGAGCAGCATATCCAACGCCGCACGCGATTCTTCCGCCCTCAGCGCTGCCACGTCCACCCCTCGCCCCATCGGCACCAGATGATAGAAGCACACGCGCGGGATATTCTCGCGCTCGATGAAATCCAGAATCTGCGGCATCCCTTGCACGTTGTTGCGCGTGAGGGTGAGGCGCAGCCCGGTCTTTTGCCCCACCTCCTCACAGAGGCGGAAGCCACGTATGGCGGCATCAAAGGCGCCCTTCACGCCGCGGAAACGGTCATGCACCTCGCCGATACCATCCAGCGAGATACCCACATATGCGACGCCGAAATCCTTGAAGCGGCGCGCCCACTCCGGGGTAATTCGCGTCCCGTTCGTTGAAAGGGTTACTTTCAATCCGCGACCGGTGGCGCGCTGCAACAAATCCGACAGATGAGGGTGCAGCAAGGGCTCGCCGCCGGAAAGGAGCAACGCATTTGCCCCATACTCGGCGAGGTCGTCAATCACCGCGTAGCATTGCTCCTTCGTGAGCTCGCCGGGATAAATTTCCGCGTGTGAATCCGCGTAGCAATGGACGCAACGCAGGTTGCACGTACGCGTGATGTTCCACACGACGATGGGCTTACGCTGCCGCGAGGAGGCGGGGACGCACGATGCGCCCGGCGCGCCGGAAATACCGTAGCGCAAGTGATCCGCCGGCTGCTCCACGCCGTTCCAGAGTCGAGAGATGTTGATCATGTTGTAGCCCGTTTTTGCATGGAAGCGGGTATATAGCTGCAGAGAGGCTCCTGGGCAAGCAGGTTGCCGGTCAGACCGTAGGCGCGGGAGCGCGACCCGCCGCACACTTCCCGGAACTCGCACATACCGCACTTCCCGCCCAGTACGTTGTCGTCCCGCAGCAGCTTCATGATGGGATGCTCGCGGTACAGCTCCGACAGATTGTGTTGGCGCACGTTGCCAAGAGTAATGGGCAGGAAGCCGCTTGGCTGCACTTCCCCGATGTGGGAGATAAAAAGGACGCCCTTCCCATCACGCGTGGGAATCATATGCCGTGGCGCCGGGGCTCCTTTCCGTGCAGCTTGCAACAGGACACGGCGGTAGTGGTGTCCCTCCGTCGTCTTCACCGCGAAAGGCAGTTTCCCGCGTAGGACGATCAACTTCTGCCACACGTCCTCCAGCTCCTCCGCCGTCGGCAAATCATCCGCTTCGGCGCGACCCGTGGGCACCAACACAAAAAGACTCCATACGTCCGGTCGGACGCGCTTCATCAGCTCAACAAACGCCTCAAACTCCGGCAAGGTGGTGCGCGAGAGTGTGGTGTTCACCTGCAGCATCAGCCCCGCCTCTTTCGCCCGAGCTGCGGCCTCCAGCGTGCGTTCAAAGGTGTGCGGAACGCCGCGAAAGCGGTCGTGCGTCTCCGCACAGGCGCCATCCAGGCTCAGGCTCAAGCTGCGCAGACCCGCTGCCTTCAGGGCGGAGAAATCCGCGTGCAGAAGGCGCGACGTAGCGGCAGGACTAAGGGCTACATGCAGTCCCAACAGTGTCGCCCGCGCAATGATGGAGGGGAGGTCCGGACGCATCATGGGATCTCCGCCGGTCAGCACGAGCATGGAGGGCGCGAGCTCCGCGATGTCGTCCAATAAATGCAGAGCTTCATCGGTAGTGAGTTCCTGAGGATGCGGGCGGGGTTGAGCAACAGCGCGACAATGGCGGCAGGCGAGAACACATGCGCGCGTAACCTCCCAAAAGAGGATGAAGGGGCGCAGCTTGAAATCGATCTCTTTCACGGTAATTGGGCGGGACAGATGAGCTCAAAATTCCGGATTCGGCAGCTTTTCCGGCGGCGATTCCGGCGTCCCTATCATATCCCCGACATCCTTGAAGGTGATGAAGAAAAAGAACCCGATGAGCAACAACACAAAGGCGGTCATGATCCAATCGAGGAAGCGTCCGCTCACCGGACGGCGGCAAATCATCTCAAGAATCCCCAAGGTCACATGCCCCCCGTCCACAACCGGCAAGGGTAAGATATTGAGCACAGCCAAGTTCACATTGAGCACCACGGCGAACCACAGCGCCAGCCGCCAGCCGATGCCATCCGACGCCTGCATCATCTTGTACACGTAGGAAACGATGCCCACGGGACCGGAGAGATGCTCCACCTTCACGCTACTGCCCGGCGCGAAGAGCTTCTTGAGCGTATCCCACATCCATTTGAGGCTCTGGTTCACCTGCGTCTGCGGGTCAGGGTACTCCATTTGAACGCTACCCAAGGGATTCGCCCAGGAGATACCCATGATCGGTACAGCTCCCTCCTTCCCCTGCCAATTTCGCGGGATGGTGGGGGTGACGGTGAACTCGCAAGCCTGCTCCGCGGAGCCCGGAGGCGGCTCCAACCTGAGCTGCAGAGGCTGTCCCGTAGCCGATGCCTTTTGCAGCGCGATGGGGGAATACACGGGGTCGCCGTTCAAGCGGGTTATTTCCCAACCTGGCTGAATCCCCGCCGAATCGGCCGGTGAACCCGGCAGCACGGCGCCGACCACCGACGGCATGGCGGGCAACACCCCCACGGTGCGCATCGCCTGCCGCTGCCACCAATTGGTCTCCGGCAGGGTATAGCTGCTGCGCAGAGTCCTATCCTCGGGTTCTCCCGGGCGGGAGATGCGGAACTCAATGGTCTCATGCTCACTCAGGGCAATCAACTCGCGGACGCCCTCCATGTTACCGGTCCACTTCGTGACCTCTTTGCCGTCGATGGCGCGGATGATGTCCCCGGCGCGGATACCGGCGCGCTGCGCGGGACTATCCGGCATCACATAGCCTACCTGTGTGCCGTCCACCTCGCCCACCGGCTTCCCGACCTCCCATACCACCAGCGCACACAAGTACGCCAGCAAGAGAGAAAACAGCGGACCCGCCGCCGCAATAATCACCTTGTCCAGTGGTTTAAGCGGCGGCAGGGCATCGGGCTTTTGCGCCTCGCCTTCGATGCTCTCCATGGACTCCATCTGGGGGAGAGAAACGAAGCCTCCGGCGGGAATCCACCCGATGCCGAATGTTGTCTGCCCTATCTTTTTCTTGAAGATCGGGCGTCCGAACCATATCTGGAAGCGATCGATATAAGCCCCGCGCCATTTGCCGGCCAAAAAGTGCCCCAATTCATGAAAGAAGATCATGAAGTTGAAGGCGAGCACCACGATGATGATGATGCCGATAGCTTGCAAATCCTGCATCATCACCTTTCCGGCTCTGCTAGTTTCGAACGAACAGCCACTTCCTTCCCCGTGAGTTTAGCCTCGCGAGTTGCCTGCTTTCTGCCTGATGCTGCCCGACGTGCAGCAAAACTACGCCGAGACACCTTACGCACCCCCCATCCCCGCTCTCTCTCGAAGGGCAATCGAGCCACGACATCAGGCGGTATCACGATGGAGCGCGTGTTCTGATGTTCCGCCTTCAAATACGTCGATTGCGAACAGCTTTCTATCGCCACCGGCATCCCGCGGTACACGTGCGGATATAAATCCACCACATCCTTGCTTCGCATACGGATGCAACCATAGGAGGCGGGACGCCCGATGAGACGTTCCTCCGGTGTACCGTGGATGTATATGTGGCGATTGTGCGAGTTACGGTTGAATGATTCCAGTCCCGCAAGCTGGATCACGCGAGTCACGATAGGATCTCTGCCGGTGTCAGCAGCTACCACTTCACCGGTGGGGCGACACCCTTTAAAGACCATACCGTTGGGCTGTCCGTCACCCACCTTACGGGTTACGGCATGAATGCCGAGGGGGGTACGATTACTACCGCTGCTGCTGCCCATACCGAACTTGGATGAGCTGATACGATAATCCTTCACCTTTTTCCCTTTGCGGAAAACCGTGAGCTTTTGATCCCGCAGCGTGATGGCAACCCCGTCTCGTACGACGGCTCTCGGTGGAACATCAGATCCCGAGTGTTTGCACCCTACCAACGCCAACAAACAGATTAACAGGCATATTGTCGTCTTTTTGCTTTTCATCTTCTATCTCGTGTATTTTTTGTTTCTTCGTTCATGATACAGCGACAGAGGCGCGGCGGCGGCGCAGCATGCCATGGATTACGCGCCGGAGAGAGCCGACGCCCGTGTAGAAGAATCCCAAGAAGGGACTCATCAGGACAAAATTGACCAGACCTATCGGATTTTGCGTGACCCCGTAGTAAAGCGTCCCGCACTCGACGGCTAGAAAGAAAATGCCAAAGAGCAATTCAAAGAATGGAACGAGTCCGGATTTAAGCGCTCGGTAACCGGGAGCTCTCTGCTCCACGTCCAGCTTTGTCTGCCCGGATTCTCCGAACTTGGGCGTGCGCTCAAAGACGGCGGTACGGCTGAACATCCCCTCCAAAACGGCCTTCGCGTTATTGACTCCCATCCCCACGCCCAAAGCCAGCAGAGGTATCAGGAACAAAAAGACCATCCACCACCTCCTCGGCTTGACAATCATCTCTGCCGCCACATAAAACATACACACCGTCACCGTCGCAAAGAAAAAGAGCGTAAAAGTCAGAAGCAACATACGCGGCGACTGCCAACTCCACTCCCCGCTCGGCCTCACGATCCCGGTACAAACAGGCATGACCAAGATGCAGAGCAATATCAGTCCGAGATACGAATAATTGCAGGTGAGATGCGTGGTAGCCTCAAGCTTCGCCTTAAGCGGGACGTGCGCACGCCATATCGTGAGAAGCATCTTGCGACACACTTGGATGCTGCCCTTCGTCCAACGGTGCTGCTGCGTCTTGAAACCGTCTATATCCTCCGGTAGTTCTGCAGGAGTCACGTAATCATTGAGGTACACAAAGCGCCAACCCTTAATTTGCGCCCGGTATGAGAGATCCATGTCCTCGGTGATGGTGTCGTGCTCCCAACCTCCGGCATCGGCTATGGCAGCTTTGCGCCACACTCCCGCCGTGCCGTTAAAGGTAAAGAAGCGTCCCGAGCGATTACGCACTGTTTGCTCCAACGCGAAATGGCCGTCGAGGAAAATGGCTTGCATTCGCGTGAGCATATTCTTGCATCGGTTGAGGTGTCCCCAACGCGTCTGCACCAAAGCCACGCCATCGTCCGTGAAGTACGGCATCACTACCCGGAGGATATCCGGCTCCGGACGAAAATCGGCATCCAAAATCAGCAAAAATTCCCCGCGGGCAACCTTGGTCGCCTCTTCCAGAGCTCCGGCCTTGTAACCGGTGCGATCCGTGCGATGCAGGCACTTGATGTCAAATCCCTGTTCGGAGTAAAATTCCGCCTGTTGGCGGCAGAGTTCCCACGTATCATCCGTGGAGTCGTCCAGTATCTGAATCTCCAGTTTGTCTTTCGGGTAATCGATCGCCGTAACCTTTTCCAGCAACCCCTTCACCACGTACCTCTCGTTGAACATCGGCAACTGCAC
>CANPXA010000054.1 GCA_947585525.1 uncultured Akkermansia sp.
AAGTGTGGCATATATCTGCAAGTTTACACTTGTGCCATGCCGAAAGATCTCTCCATCCGAAAAATTCTCGTGATAGGCTCCGGACCCATCATTATCGGACAAGGATGTGAGTTTGATTACTCCGGCACGCAGGCGTGCAAAGCTCTCAAGGAGGAAGGATACGAGGTGGTGCTGGTCAATTCCAATCCGGCTACCATCATGACGGATCCGGAGACGGCTCCGCGCACGTATATTGAGCCCATCACACCCGAGTACGTTGAGAAGATCATCGTCCGTGAGAAGCCGGATGCCCTGCTGCCTACATTGGGAGGACAGACTGCTCTCAACTGCGCCATGGAGCTGTATCGCAGCGGTGTGTTGGAGCGGAACGGGGTACGCATGATCGGCGCGAGCGCGGATGCCATCGACAAAGGGGAGGATCGGCAGCGTTTCAAGGAAGCCATGATCAAGATTGGCTTGGATGTACCGGCCAGCGGCACGGCGCACAACATGACCGAGGCATGGGACGTGGCCAAGAACGTGATCGGGAGCTACCCGATGATCATCCGTCCCGCCTTTACTCTCGGGGGCACGGGTGGCGGCATCGCGTACAACAAGGCAGAGTTTGAAGAAATCGTCACGCGCGGGCTGGACCTCTCACCCGTGACGGAAGTGTTGATTGAGGAATCGCTGCTGGGGTGGAAGGAGTACGAGATGGAGGTGATGCGCGACAGGAAAGACAACTGCGTGGTGGTATGCTCCATTGAGAACATGGATCCCATGGGCGTACACACCGGGGACTCTATTACCGTCGCCCCCATTCAGACCTTGACGGATCGCGAGTACCAAATTATGCGCGATGCCTCATTTGCCGTCATTCGTGAGATAGGTGTGGAGACGGGAGGCAGTAACATTCAGTTCGCGATGGATCCCAAGACGGGGCGCATGATCATCATTGAAATGAATCCGCGCGTGAGCCGCTCATCCGCCCTCGCCTCCAAGGCTACCGGCTTCCCCATCGCCAAACTCGCCGCGAAACTCGCCATCGGCTATACCCTCGATGAGCTCAAGAACGACATCACCCGCGAAACGCCGGCCTCCTTTGAACCCTCCATTGATTACGTCGTCACCAAGGTGCCGCGTTTCACCTTTGAGAAGTTCAAGAAGGCTGATGAGCGCCTTACCACCTCCATGAAGAGCGTGGGAGAGGTCATGAGCATCGGGCGCACGTTCAAGGAATCTCTGCAAAAAGCTCTGCGCTCTCTGGAGACGAGTCGTTGGGGATTTGGTTTTGATCCCAAAAGTCCGCAGAACCCCTCCCGCGAGGAAATTGCAGCAAAACTCGCCGTTCCCCACGCTGAGCGGATCTTCTGGCTCCAGACGGCCTTTACTCACGGGTTCACTCTCGACGAGGTTCACGACTTGACACAGATCGACCCGTGGTTCCTCGACCAGCTCCGGCAGCTCGCCGAGGCGGGTATGCATCTGGCGGATCTCGACCTGCGGCAGGCGAAGAAACTCGGGTTCTCCGACCGTCAGATCGCACACGCTCGCGGCTGTACGGAGGATGACGTGCGCGCCGAGCGCAAGGCGAAGGGCATCATTCCAACCTACCGATTGGTCGATACCTGTGCCGCAGAGTTTGAGGCGTACACACCGTACTACTATTCCATGTACGGGGACGAGAACGAGGCACGTCCGAACGACAAGAAAAAGATCATCATATTGGGGGGCGGGCCGAATCGCATCGGTCAGGGCATTGAGTTTGACTACTGCTGCGTGCACGCCTCCTTTGCCCTCAAGGAGCTCGGCTATGAAACCATCATGGTGAACTCCAACCCGGAAACCGTTTCCACCGACTACGATACCTCCGACAAACTCTATTTCGAGCCCCTCACCCTCGAAGACGTGCTGAACATCTGCGACCAGGAGAAGCCGGATGGGGTCATTGTGCAGTTCGGCGGACAGACCCCGTTGAATCTCGCTGCCGCACTGCAAGAGCGTGGCGTGCCGATTATCGGAACCAGCCCGCGCAGTATCGAACTCGCTGAGGATCGTAAGTATTTCTCCGCCCTGCTGGACGAAATTGGTCTCAAGCAAGCCGAAGCCGGCACCGCTACCAATGAGGAGGAAGCTGTGCAGGTGGCGCACCGCATCGGGTTCCCGGTGCTGGTGAGACCCTCCTTTGTGCTGGGCGGGCGTGCGATGATGATTGTGTACGATGAGCAGGAACTGCGCACCTATATGCGCGAGGCTGTGGATGCTTCACCCGAGCGTCCCGTGCTCGTGGATCGCTTTTTGCAGCATGCCATGGAGATCGATGTGGATGTGATTGCGGACGGCACGACGAGCGTGGTAGGCGCGATCATGCAGCACGTAGAACCCGCGGGTATCCACTCCGGCGACTCAGCTTGCATGATTCCACCCAACAAGGTCTCCCCGGCCATGCACAGGGAGATGATGCGCGCGGCCAAGGAGCTCGCCGCCCGCCTCAATGTGAAAGGGCTCATGAACTGCCAATTTGCCATCAAGGACGAAGAACTCTACGTCATTGAGGTGAATCCCCGCGCCTCCCGTACAATCCCGTTCGTTTCGAAATCCATTGGCGTACCGCTCGCGAAGTTGGCGGCCAAGGTGATGAGTGGCATGACGCTCAGCGAGCTCGGCTTCACGAAGGAAGTCATCCCGCCATACTACACGGTGAAGGAGGCCGTGTTCCCGTGGAACCGCTTCCCGGGGATTGACGTCGTTCTCGGACCGGAAATGCACTCCACCGGGGAGGTGATGGGTATCGACCGTGACCCGGAGGTCGCCTACATGAAGAGTCAGATCTCCGCCTTCAATGCGCTGCCCAGTGAAGGACTCGTCTTCGTCTCCGTCAATGACCGCGACAAGGATACCGTCGTTCCCATCGCACGAGACATCGCGAAAGCCGGCTTCTCTATCTGCGCGACAAAGGGCACGATGGATTACCTGCAGAAAAACGGCATTTCCTGCACCCGTGCTTACAAGGTGTTGGAAGGGCACCGCCCCAATATCGTTGACCGCATCAAAAATGGCGACATCGTCTTTGTGATCAACACACCCGGCTCTCATGACGCGCGTGAGGATGAGGTCGCCATCCGCGCCGCTGCAGTTAATAACAACATCTCCTACTGCACCGATCTTTCCTCCGCTCGCGCCTGTGCAGACGCTATCCTGCACAACAAGAACAAGGTCACCACGGTCTGTACCTTGCAGGAGTTTCACGCCTCCAATGGTTAATCTTATACACGCCTCTTTGTCATGAATGCTCAAACGGCCACCATTGACTGGATGAGAGATGCCCAGTCACTCTGGCATCAACTGCTGGAAGGCGGGTGGGGTGCCTTTATCGGTTATGTCGTGGCGGCTTTCATCATCACCCGCATCGTCAAGCAACTCTTTGCGCGCTATATGCGCAACAGGCGACACCTTCTTCATCCCGCTGTGCGTTTCCTCGCCAAACTGACGACATCGCTCGTTTGGGTGCTCGCGCTGGTGCAAGCTCTGCGTGCCGTCGGAGTCGATCTCGTGAGCATCCTGGGAGCGGCGGGCGTAGCGGGCATCGCCATCGGCTTTGCTTCGCAAACGGCCCTGAGCAACCTCATCAGCGGATTCTTTCTCATCTCGGAGAGCAGCTTCAAAATCGGCGACTATGTGCGAGTGGACTCTCTCGAGGGCACCGTGGAGTCGATCAATCTCCTCTCCATCTACCTCCGCCAGCCGGATCACTCACTCATCCGTATCCCCTGCGAGATGCTCATCAAGAGCCCCGTCGTCAACATCACCAGCGATGAAATACGCCGTTGCGATTTCGATCTCGGTGTCGATTACTCTTCCGATCTCGCTCATGTTCGGCGTGTCATTGAGCAAGTTATCGCCGAACAACCGGGACTTTTCACGGATGACAAACACCCGTCGATCGTCCTGTTCACCGGCTTTGGCGATTCTTCACTCAATTTGCACATCGGAGCGTGGTGTCGCACTCAGGATTACCACTCTGTCCGGTATTCCTTTGCCACGGCGTTGCTCGAGGCCTTCTCGGCGGCGTCCATTTCCATTCCCTTCCCCATCCGTGATCTACGGATGCCGTCCAAGACTCAGTAAAGGCGGCGGAACGCCGCCCATGGACGATGGACGATGGACGATGGACGATGGCGCCGGGCGCCTAAAGGCGCCCATTTTCGATTTGGAAAATTCCGCGCCGTTGGCGCGGGATATACGGTGTGAGAGCGACGCAGAATTATAGAAATAATGCGGATTGTTGGATAAAAAAGTCTGAGCTTACGCCATGCCGTCTTGCTGAGGTTGCTTCCTGCGGGGAGGCGGAGTGCATGGGGAATGGGTGTATGGATCCAGAGACAATTTATGGGGACACGTGTGTGCCGCGGGGCTCATTTGATTTCTGCTCGCAGCTTCTCCGCCATCACGCGTCCGAGGTCTTCCGGGGAGTGCAAGGGACCTCTTTGGGAGCGCCTCAGCGCAAGGCCATCCGCGCAGAAATAGATGACGTGTAGCTCCAACTCGTTGCCGGTCACTTGGGCAAAGCCACCCACCGGGGTCGAACAATCTGCTTGTAAAGCATCGAGAAAGGCGCGTTCTGCCCGAATGCAGCACTCACTGGGCTCGTGATTCACGCGGCGCATGAGCTCGCGCACATCGGCATCCCCGCGACGGATCTCCACGGCGATGGCTCCCTGGCAAAGCGCCGGCATAAAACTCTCCTTATCCAGATCAACGGCGCTGAGAATCCTGCCGCCCATTTCCTCCGTTGAAGCGCCGGTGAAAAGTCCGAGGCGATCCAGTCCGGCTCGCGCGAGGATGATAGCATCCATCTCATCACTCTCCGCAAGCTTGCGGAGTCTCGTGGTCACATTCCCGCGCATCGCTGCGATTTTCGCCTTGCCTCCCCAAAAAGCCTCAACAAGCTTCGTCCGACGCACACTTCCGGTTCCTATGGTCGGGCATTCCATGTTGCCTCCACGTTTGATGACCATGACATCATTGATGACGCCCCGGGGCAACACCGCTGCAATCTCTGCACGCTCATCCTGCTTACCCGGCATATCCTTGCAACTATGCACTGCACAGTCGATCTCCCCACGTAACAACGCCTCCTCTATCGCTGCAACAAACACCCCTTTGTCGGCGGTTCCCGTCGCCTTGTTCACCTCATTGAGGGGAATATCGGTTCGTTGATCTCCTGCCGTGCGAATAGAGACCACCTCCACCTCGAGTTTCGGCCGGATCGCCAGCAACGCCTGCTGCAACAATCCTGCCTGTCGCAACGCTAACTCGCTTCCCCGCGTCCCTATCCTGAGCACCCCTTCCTTCATGGCTCCATTCTACCGCAGAGCTCACTACCTGTCAAACGCATTGGAAATGCATTACGCCTTATCCGTCCCAGGAAAAACGCGCTCCCAACAGACGGTTATCGGCGGGCGATGTAACATAACCCATTGGTTATGTACGATGGACGATGGACGATGTTGAAAATTAACGTGCTACGCACGGAAATGCGAGGCGAGAGCGACGCCTTCCCGCGCGCAAGCGCGCTATAATCCAAATCGTAAATCGTAAATCGTAAATCGTAAATAGGCAAACGCTCTGCGTTTACCCCGCGTTTGCTCTTGAAAATTTGAATCAAACGGTGTATAAGGCGCGCATGAATACGTCGCACGTACGCACTCGTTTTGCTCCATCACCGACGGGCTATCTGCACATAGGTGGGGCACGCACGGCTCTTTTTAACTACCTGTTTACGCGAAAAATGGGCGGAACCTTCGTGTTACGCATCGAAGACACGGATCAGGAACGGCACGTCGAAGAGGCCATGCAGGCGATCTTCAGCGGGATGCGATGGCTGGGGTTGGAGTGGGACGAGGGGGAAGGCAAGGGGGGGGCGTACGAACCCTATTACCAAAGCAAGCGTGGGGATATCTACGACCGTTATTTTGAGAAACTCGTGCAGTCCGGACGCGTGTATGAGTGTCCCGCACCGAACAAGCGAGACAAGGACGGTAATGAGATACCCGGTACGAGTGAAGGAACGGTGTGGCGTTTTCGTTTCCGCCGCGATGGTGTGATGACCCTACATGATGCGGTATGCGGCGATATTTCGGTTGATTACCGCAACGAGGAGAACACGCCGGACATGGTACTCAAACGCACCGATGGATCGTATATTTTTCACTTGGTGAATGTGGTGGACGACATCGAGATGAAGATAACTCACGTCATACGCGGGGAAGATCACATCATGAACACCTTTAAACACCTGCAGCTTTTTGAGGCATTCGGAGCGCAACCGCCGGTGTACGCGCACATACCGCTCATTCAGAATCCCGATGGTTCGAAGATGAGCAAACGCGACGTGGGGGCACAGCTTGGCGTCTATCCGGAGGAGGGTTTTTTACCGGAAGCGGTGGTGAACTTTATAGCATTGCTGGGTTGGAATCCCAAGAACGAGAGAGAGATATTTTCCATGAAGGAGCTCATTGAACTCTTCTCCTTGGAACATGTGAATCGGGCTGCCGCAAAGTTTGATATCACCAAATGCAAGTGGATGAATCAACAGCATATCCTCCTGCTTCAACCGGATGAATTTGTGCAGCGAGCCCTGCCCTTCTGCACAAAGCACGGGTTAACGGACACAGCGCAACTCCGCACAGCTATCGCAAGCGTGCAGAGCAAGGTGCAGCTCCTCAGAGAAGTGCCAAAATGGGTACACTGGGTCGAAGAGGTGCAGTACGAAGCCGATGCCATGGAAGGCTTGCAAGACAATGCGCGGGAGATGCTCAACGCCTTGGCGGAAGCCTTTCGAGCCCTGCCGGAATGGGATGCCGAGGCGGCCTTTGCTCTCATCAAGCCCCTCTGCAAAGAACGGGGGGTCAAGGTAGGCGCGGGGATGTATCCCCTCCGTGTTGCGCTCACAGGATCACACGTAGGACCCGGCATGGACGTTATTTTGGGCACACTCGGACGCGACGAGGTGTTGCGTCGTATAGAGATTTTCCCGCGTTGATCGTCACGAGTCCGGCTGATCTCGTCATGCGTACACAGGATTTCGATTACGAGTTGCCTCAGGAACTCATCGCAGATCGTCCCTTGCCGGAGCGCACGGCTTCCCGCATGATGGTGGTCCACCGCACGAATGGCCTCATTGAGCACCGCCACTTCTCCGACCTGCCCGAATACATCCGCGAAGGAGATCTCGTCGTGCTTAACGACACGAAGGTGGTTCCGGCCCGCTATTTCAGCAACGACGGCGATATTGAACTCGTCCGTGCCGGGATAAGCGGGGAATTGCTCTGGAAATGCCTCGTGCGTCCGGGGCGCAAAATGAAGCCGGGTCGTACCATCCGCATCGGCGAGGCGACGGGTACGGTGGAAGACATCGATGCAGAGGGTTACCGCTATATACGCTGGGATCGTCCTGTGGATGAAGAGACGTACGGACGCCTTGCCCTGCCCCACTACATGAACCGCGAGAGCGACCCCTCGGATATTGAACGCTATCAAACCATTTATGCGGTGAACGAAGGGGCCATTGCGGCTCCCACGGCGGGGCTCCACTTCTCCCGCGAGATGCTCAACTCACTGCCTCACTGCTTCCTCACCCTCCACGTCGGGGTTGGCACCTTCCGTCCCGTGAAAGTCGAGAACGTGGAGGAGCACCACATGCACAGCGAAAGTTTTTACTTGCCGCAGGATTCAACACGCCGCATCAATGAGGCAAAGCGCGTCATCGCCGTTGGCACCACGAGCGTGCGCGTCCTCGAAACCCAGGCCGCGCGGTATGGGCTACCCTTACAAGCCGGCCATGGGGAGACCGATATCTTCATCTATCCGGGCTTCAACTGGCAAGTGACGGATGTGTTGCTCACCAACTTCCATCTGCCACAGAGCACACTCATCATGCTCGTGAGCTCTTTTGCGGGCAAGGACCTCATCATGGAAGCCTACCGCCAGGCCGTCGCAGAACGCTACCGCTTCTTCTCCTACGGAGATTGTATGCTCATCTTGTGATTGACAATCAAGTGTGCCTAACGGCACCCATGGACGATGTGGGAGCTAGCGCGCCGGAGGCGCGGAGATGCGAAGCGAAAGCGAAGGGGAATATTGGGAATAATGCGGATTGTTGGATAGAAAGGTCTGTGCTTACACCATGCCGTCTCGCTGAGTTTGCTTCCTGCGGGGAGGAGAAGCAAGCGCGAAGGTGGTTGGAAAAATCGTGGGCAGGTTGTTGGTGTGACAAATCTTTGCGAAAAAATCGGCATCTCTCGTGAGAGATGCCGACTGAAAAAAGTATTGATGTTACCTTAAAGCACCTCCGGCGCCAAGGACACAATCTTCATGAAGCCTTTCTCGCGAAGCTCGCGGGCGACGGGTCCGAAGATACGGGTGCCGCGCGGGTTGTTATCCTTGTCGATGCACACTACTGCGTTTGAATCAAACCGCAGCACAGAGCCATCATCACGGCGAATGGGGGCGGACGTACGCACCACCACAGCCTTCACCACGGTTCCTTTCTTAACGGCAGCCGTCGGTATAGACTCGCGGATGTGGCAGGTGATGATATCACCGATATGTGCCTGATCCGTCGCCTTGCCTATGACGCCTATCATCTTGGCCGTGCGTGCGCCGGTGTTATCCGCCACCTGCACGAGTGATTCCATCTGAAGCATATTACAAATCTCCTTTCTTTGACATTAGTGTTTGATTACCTCGACCAGCTCCCAGCGCTTCAGCGCGGACAGCGGACGAGTCTCACGGATGCGTACGGTATCCCCTTCCTTGGCTATCTCCTTCTCGTCATGCGCGTAGTACTTCTTACTGCGCTTCACGATCTTCTTGAACACCGGATGAGGTACCCGCGCCACATACTCCACCACGATGGTTTTGGTCATCTTGGTGGAAACAACAACTCCCACGCGAGTCTTACGCAGCCCCTGCGGTTTGGTTGTATTGGTTTCTTCGTTCATACTCAATCATACTTTAGGGTGATTATTTCTCCTCTTCAGCAGAGGGAGCCAAAGGAGCCGCTCCTTCGCCCTGCACCGTCATAGCGCGAGCTATTTCCTTGCGCAGGAGACGCAGCTGCTGATTATTGTCCAGAGTACCCGCTCCTTGCTTAAGTCGCAGGCTGAAGAGCTCCTTACGGAGACTGTGTATATGGGCGGCAAGCTCCTTAGAACTCATCCCGCGAAAGTCTTTTGCTTTTTTTACAGGCATATTCTTTGTAGAGGTTTGATGTTAGGTTCAACTACTTAAGCCTGAGGCTCCACTCCCTGGCGATAAACGAAACGAGTGCGGATGCCCAACTTGTTGGAAGCCAGGCGCAGAGCCTCTCTCGCGGCGGATTCGGTGACTCCTCCTACCTCGAACATGATGTTGCCCGGACGGCAGACAGCCACCCAGCCCTCCACGGCTCCCTTACCCTTACCCATACGGGTGTCCGGCGGACGCTTCGTGAAGGATTTTTGCGGGAATATCCGAATATAAACGCGTCCGCGGCGGCGAAGGTAACGATTGATCGCCACACGGCAGGCCTCTATCTGGTTGTTTGTCACCCAACCACGCGTCAGCACTTGCAACCCGAAGTCACCAAATGCTACATAATCCCCACTCGTCGCATTACCCCCGCGGTTGCCGCGGTGCATCTTGCGCAAGTTTCCCTTGACTCGTTTTGGCATTAAAGGCATAGTCTTTTCTCCTTTCCTTTGTTAGAGTTTCTCTCCATCAGGCATCCCGACGGGAATTGTTGTCCCGATCACGACGTGGACGAGGCGCGCGGGAGCCGGAGCGACCTCCGGCAGCCGTCGTACC
>CANPXA010000055.1 GCA_947585525.1 uncultured Akkermansia sp.
CAAAAGCTGCGCTTTTGTCCAATCGCCCTGCTCGCTCGCTTCGCGTGCGCCCTCTACGGGGCCGTCGGGCGCTTTGCATCCCCCGCGCGCTAGCGCGCTAGCATCCAAATCGTAATTCGTAATTCGTAAATAGGCGGCGTTCTGCCGCCTCCGTCCATGAAAAGGCTCTTGTCAAACGGGGGAATTGTCAGTACAATGGAAACATGAGTACGGGAGAGCCGGAAATCAAGATGGACGAATTGGTGAAAGCCGTGATGGAGCTCAATTTGATGTCTCCATGCGATGGTGTCATGATGACGCGTGGGGGCGAGGTCAAAGTTGGATACAGGAATGACAAAGACACGTTGTGCGAATTGATATCAGCCGAAGAGTTGGCTCGTATGCTCACGGCGTCGGATCTGTCCTCCTACACGGAAAAAGAGCTGCGTCAATGGGTGCGGGAGATGGATATTGCTCCGCTGGAGGCAAAGGTCAAAGCGGCTCTACTTCGTTAAAACGGCAGAGGAATGTCCAGGGAGGCAAGCCTCCCTCCGTCATCCCATGCGCCATACATAATCCCCTGCGCTGAATTGTCGATAAATTTGTTCAACCTCGAGTAAAAGAGCTTCCCACGCCGCCTCGCAATCCGTATCGTGTCCAGCCGCACGCGCACGTAGAGCGGAGGAAAAGTGTGCACGTTTTTCCACGCTCGGCGATTTTTCTTGAGAGCGGTCAGGATATCGGCGTCCACGACGAACGGCTTAGCCTGAGAAAGAGCGATGCGTCCGGACGGTCGCATGAGCCCCAGTTGTTCCAGTCGGAGACAGCGGGCTTTGTTGAGCTCGCTCCAGTTGCACCCCGCCCGACGTGCGGAGAAACGCTGCAAGGAGGGACCTGAATCCACACGTTTGACGGTGCTGTCAATCCAGCCGAAGCAGAGAGCCTCTTCCACGGCATCGAGGTAGAGAATGGATGGAGTGCGTGCAACTTCTCCGGATGCCGAACGATGCACGGCCACCCAACACTCCGTTTCAAGTTCATGTTGTTCCATCAGCCACGAACGCAGTTCCTCCCTCCGTACCGTCCGAATGATGTTCACCGGCTCCATGCTTCCCATTCTACCACGCTCTCGCACCAGCGTCCACATAGTAAATCGTAAATCGTAAATCGTAAATCGTAAATCGTAAATAGGCGCCGCTAGGCGCCTTGCCCCTTGGTCGTTGAATAGGGTTGCAAAAAGAATCCCTTGCAGGTATGATAGCGGAGACAAATTGTGAATGTAAGCCCCTTCAGAATTTTTTCCATCAAGCTGGCGATCTTCAGCATCGTCTTGGCTTATCTCGCCGTGGACCTCTTCCTCCTGCACGGTCCGGTGTGGCGCACATTGCACCCCGAGACGTCTGATCGTTCATCCACGTCGGAAAATGCGCAACCCCCACTCGCGCGCGTCTATGGAGAGGACATTTCTTCCTCGCAATTTGCTCGCTTTTCGGCAGAGCAAAATTGGCTGCGCAACCGCACGGAGACAACACGAGGGCAACGCGCTGCCATGCTCATGGATATGGTGCGCGGCGCCATCCTGCGGCTCCGAGCAAGGTACAACGACAAAAATCTGCCGGATTTCAGTCGCCCTGCCCGTGATGAGGTGACGCGTCTGGCATCCCGTGCCAAGTCGGACAGGGAATTCGACATCTGGCTCGCTAGCCAGGGCTACACTCGTGAGATGTTCACGAAAAAATTAGAGGCCACCATGAAGATGCGTGCTCAACTGGAGCGCGCTGTCGCGCCGTTCTGCGTCGTACGTGATGAAGACGTGGCGGAGCATTACGAACGGATCAGGGAATCCATGCGCATCCCGGAGCATCGTTCGGTCAAACATATCTTCCTCGCCATTCACGGGAAAGATCCTCAAGCTGTCCGTCAACAGGCGGGAAACGTCCTCCGCCAACTGCATAACGGAGCAGACTTCGCGACCCTCGCGCTCCGATACAGCGAGGATGATAACAGCTCCCAACGCGGTGGAGACCTCGGTACCATCTTCAACGATGAGCACTTTGTTCTTCCGGAGTTGCCCCTCTTCGGAAAATCTTCCGTGGCGCCCAACGTACCGACTCTTGCCCAGAGTCGCTGGGGATGGCACATCCTCTTGGCCGGCGAATTACAGTCTGCCCGCATTCCAAGCCTCGACGAATGCAAGGAAAGTGTACGCAGCGCTATCCGCAGCGCCCAATATGAACTCTCCGTCCGTTCCTGGTTCGACGAAGCCATCCACGAAGCTTTCAACAAAAAACGACTCGATATCCATGTCGACTGACACCCTCACAAGTTCCCTGCATCACTACCCCCTGCGCGGCGACATTACCGTTCCGGGCGACAAGAGCATCTCACACCGCGCCGCCATCCTTGCGGGGCTTGCGCGCGGCACCTCCCGCGTGTCTAACTTCCTCTGCAGCTCGGACTGTCTGAACACGCTCGCTGCCATGCAGCAACTCGGAGCCACGGTCTCCCCTGCACCCAACCCCTCTTCTTTTTCCGTCACCGGTATCGGCGGATCCCCATCCTTATCGCAACAACCTATCGCCATTGATTGCGGCAACTCCGGCACGGAGATGCGTCTGCTGGCAGGAGTGCTCAGTGCTCTCCCGGTGCACGCCATCCTCACAGGCGACAGCTCGCTGTGCTCGCGTCCCATGGGTCGTATCATCACGCCTCTCTCCGCCATGGGCGCTCAAATCAAGGATCGGGGAGAAAGAGAGGGATGCGCTCCGCTCGAAATCAACGGTAAAAAACTCGCTTTTACCGAAAGCCCATTTGACTACACGATGCCCGTTGCCAGCGCTCAAGTCAAGAGTGCCATTCTGCTGGCAGGGATGCTGGCGGAGGGACAGACCACTGTTCGCCAGCGCCAAAAGACGCGCGACCATACGGAACGGATGCTCGCCCATTTCGGACATGAGATATCCACCTCCCCGGACGGGCTCACGCTCACTGAAAACGGGGGAGCCCGACTTCAGGCGACCGACATCTCAATTCCGGGTGATTTCTCCTCGGCTGCTTTCTGGATGGTCGCCGCCTGCGTCCAGCCCGGCAGCGAAATCATCCTCCGCCGCGTCGGTCTCAATCCCACTCGCACCGCTCTCATCCATGTCCTGCAACGAATGGGCGCCCATATCGAAGTCCTCTCCCAAACCGATGAGTGTGAGCCCTACGGCGACCTGTGTGTCTCCTACTCACCTGAATTCCATGGCACGGATATCCGTGCGGATGAAATTCCCAACCTCATCGATGAAATCCCCGTGCTCTCCGTGGCGGCCGCCTGTGCCCAAGGCGACACGAACATCCGCAATGCTGCCGAACTCCGCGTGAAGGAGAGCGATCGCATCAAAACGGTTGTCTCCAACCTGCGCGCTATGGGCGCCAACGTGGTCGAGTTCGATGACGGCATGCTCATCCACGGAGGAGCTGAACTCTGCGGTTGCACCCTGGACAGTTTCGGCGACCACCGTATCGCCATGAGCTTCCTCATCGCCGGTCTCCGCGCCAAGGGATCCACTACCTTGCTGCACTGTAAAAATATCGACACCTCCTATCCCAACTTCTCCGAGCACTTCACCCTTCTCACTCGCTGAGTCTCCTCACCCGTCCGACTATGCCACGTATCACGGAAGATTGCGTCGCCCGCATCAAAGAGTCAGCCGACATCGTCGAGCTGGTCGGACGCTACCTGCAGCTCAGGAGATCGGGGTACTCCTGGAAGGCTTGCTGCCCGTTCCACAACGAAAAAACGCCGTCGTTTCACGTGAACCCGGCTCGACAAAGTTTCCACTGCTTCGGTTGCGGCGCCGGCGGGGATGCGGTCAAGTTCCTCATGATGTATGAAAACCTCGATTACCCAACGGCTCTTCGCCGTCTGGCGGACATGAATGGTGTCCCCGTTATCGAGGAAGAAGATGACCCCGAACTTGAAAGGAAACGACGACTGCGCTCGCGGATCATTGAACTCAACGAGCTCGCCGCTGCCTACTTCCACTCACTCCTCTGCCGCGATCAGGATGCCTCCCACGTCCGTCAATACCTCCAATCCCGTGCCATCAACATCGACATCGCCAAAGCTTGGCAACTCGGCTGGGCTCCGCCCAATTTCAAGCCCCTGCGCGATCTCGCAGACAGCCGTGGCTTCGACGCCAAATTGCTCACGGAGGCCTACCTTCTCGGACAGGGTTCCGAAGGTGTGTACCCTGTCTTCCGGGATCGTCTCATGTTCCCCATCCGCAACATCCGCGGCGAAGTTGTCGGTTTTTCCGGTCGCGTGATGCAAGCGGACAAAGATCCGCGCAAATACGTCAACACGGCGGAAACCCTCGCCTTCCGTAAAGGAAGTCTCCTCTTCGGCCTCTACAAGGCAACCGCCGCCATCGCTAAAAACGGTATGTCCGCCGTCATCTGCGAGGGGCAGCTCGATGTCATCGCCTGCCACGAAAAAGCAGACGTCCGCAACGCCATCGCAGGTCTCGGCACGGCCTTCACCGAGGAACACGCTCGTATGCTGGCCAAGTACGCCCGCAAAGCGACACTCTGCTACGATGGAGACAAGGCCGGCATAGCCGCCAGTGAAAAAACTTACCGCAAGCTCGCCCAAGCCGGACTGGAAGTCTATTGGGCTACTCTCCCATCCGGGGAGGATCCGGACTCCCTCATCACCGGGAGCGGACCCGACGCTCTGCGCGATGCCATCGCTGCCGCTCGCCCTTACCTCGAGGTTCGCGTCGGTCGCGAGTTAATCGCCGCCGAGGGAGACGCCAACGCCCGCGCGGCTCTCGTTCCCCGCATGGCTGACCTCGCCTCAGAGATATCGGACAACGTACGCCGGGACATCGCCGTCGCGGATCTCGCTACCCGTCTCAACGTCGGACTCGATTCCTTCCGTTCCCTCGTCACACAAATTCTCCGGGATCGCAAAAATTCACCGACTATCTCTCTTTCCCGACGACAGGACGAGCCTGACGATTCCGATGCGGACGAGGTTCCTGAGTCGGGGCAGGATGCCGAACGCGCCGCCCGACCTTCCTCCAAAGTTATCCCCATCCAGTTGCACCCTACCCTCCGCGGGCTCATTTGCATGGCTCTCAGTAACCGAGCCGCCCAGGACAAACTCGTCGATTGTATCGAAGAATTGCAGGAACCCATACGCACCCTTTCCGGAGGCGTTCTCCTGCAACGCGTGCTGGAGGTTCTCCCCGAACCGGGCAACAGCGATGCCCGCGACTCCCTGGCGGACACCCTTCCGCCGGAGCAAGGCGCTGCCCTACGCCTCATCCCGCTGGAGAATTTCCCGGAAGAGGGGCTCGATGCCTACATCGCCGATGCGTGTGCACGCGCAGCGAAAGATTCCATCCTTGCCCGCATTGACAGTCTGCGCGCGCGGATCCGGGATCCTCAACTCTCCCGGGAAGATTTGCTGCAGTGCATGAAGAAGATGGAGAAGCTGCAAAAATTAGCCGTAACCCAGCAAGAACCGTTATGAGCTCCCAACACCTCGAGCAAGGTATGCGGCAGAGTTTGGTCATGGGCGCCTCCCTGCAGCTCTTCCTGCGCACGCTCCAAGCCACCCAAATGGAGCTCTCCCGGCTCGTCACTCAGGCGGTCAACTCCAACCCTGTGCTGGAAGAGGAAAACCCCTCACCTCTGTCGGATGCCGAGTCGGACGCCGCTCCTCCCGATTACGAAGCAGCTCGTCGCCACGAATTCCTCATGGAATCCCTGCCTGAACAGACGACCCTGTCGGCTCACCTTACCCAACAGGTTCTCCAGAGTGCCCTGCCCGCTCGACTGGAGGCAGCCGCCCTGGAGCTCATTGCTCATCTGAATTCTCATGGATTTTTTCCGGAGGATCCGACCACTTACGGTCTGCCACCTGCCCTGCTGAATAAGGCTCTCCACGTGGTGCAGGATTTGGAACCCGCCGGCGTTGGCGCGCGTGACTTGCGAGAGAGCCTCATGCTCCAACTGCAACGCGTCGGCGATGAAAATTCGCTGGCCTACCGCGTCGTCACCGAACGCTGGGAAGATCTCGCCCGCCACCGCTACGCAGAAGCCGCACGTGCCCTCGGTGTGTCGGATGAGAATCTCGCCGCCGCCGTTCACCGCATCTCTCGCCTCAACCCGGACCCCGGCAGCTCCTTTACTCCGACGGAACGCATCATCATCGCTCCGGATGTCGTCGTTCACCGCGAAGGCAACGAACTCTCGGTGCAACTCACCGGCGAAAGAATCCCCCACCTTGCGCTCTCCGCACAATATCGTGAGATGCTCGCCGAACAGAGCGACAAGGAAGAAGTGCGGCAATACCTCTCCCAATGCTTCCGCGATGCCCGTGAGTTGATCAAGGCCATTGAAAAGCGCCAGTCCACCATTCTTGCCGTCTCCCAGGCAATCGTGGCTCGCCAGCGTCCTTTCTTCCTCTCCGGCGCCTCCCATCTCCTCCCCCTCAAGATGGAGGACATCGCTACCGATACCGGATTGCACGTCTCCACGGTTTCCCGCGCCGTCAACGGCAAATTCCTGCGCTGTGACCACGGTCTGTACGAACTGCGCTCCTTTTTCTCCGTTGCCCTCAGTGAAACGGACGGTGCTGAAGGTGTCTCCGGAGGTCTTGCACGTATGCGCATCCGTAAGCTCATCGAACAGGAAGACCCACGCAAACCCCTCAGCGACGCCAAACTCGAATCTCTCCTTTCCCAAGAGGGTATCCGCATCGCTCGAAGAACGATTGCTAAATACCGCGAGCAACTGCGCATCCTACCCGCATCCCTGCGCAAACGTGCCTGAACACACACGTCTTCCTCATCCCCAAAAATTCCGCTGCGCTCCCGCTCCGCTAGATTGCGCCTCCGGCGCGGAATTTTTAATTCGTAATTCGTAATTCGTAATTCGTAATTCGTAATTGGGCGCCGCCCCGCTCGCCTCCGCCTCCGGTGCCTGAACGGTTCCCTGCGGTGCAGAAAAAAATCTGCGCCGATACCAACGGGAACCGACGCAGATGCAGAGATATTTTCTTCCGAGACCTTTATCCGACGTGTGAGCGCACCTCCTCACGCCGCGGCGCCAATGCCAGGAAAAGCAATGTCCACCCGGAGAAGATCATCTCGATGGCTATCACGGTGCCGAGCAGCCAGTACGAACTCTCCGGCCACCCCCACGTGACGAGCGCACCCAACACAATCGATATGATCGCGTTAAAGAAACGCCACGCACTGCCGACTTGGCTCCTCAGGGTAAACGCCATGGCCAGACGCAACACGCCACCCACGAGCAGCGCAATGCCTATCACCAAGGTGATGACCGAAAGTGATACCTCCGTCCGCATGATGAACATCAGTCCCAGCAGACAGTACAGAAGCGCCGCCAGAAAATTCCACAAGCGGTATCCCGGTCGTGTGAATACCTGAATGAGTCTCATGACCGCCACGACCAAGAGAACAAATCCTGCCACCCACACAGCTGAAGCCCCCATCAAATACGGAAAGCTCAACAGCACGAAGCCCAGAATGAGTTCTGCTATGGCCAGTAGCGCCATTAACCATGTGGTGTGTCTGGCTCGACCCGGCGAATGTGTTGTAGTAGTATCGTTATTCATGACAAATTGCAGTTAATCGTTGTTGTGTTTTTTCCCAATCGATATGCTTGAGAAAGGAATCGACGTACCCCGCTCGGTTGTTGTGGTAGCGCAGGTAGTAGGCGTGCTCCCACACATCGCAGGCGAGGATGGGTTCAAACCCCGGCGCCAAAATATCATGGTGTCTCTCGATGCCGAAGATACGCAGCAATCCACTCACCGGATCCATCCCTACAACTCCCCAACCACTTCCCTGTACCCCCATTGTCACGGCTCGAAAGGTCTTCTCAAACCCTTCCATGCTCCCAAAAGAATGGTTGATCGCATCGGCCAATCTCCCCTCCGGTGCCCCTCCCGTTGCCCCGGTGATGCTCTCCCAGTAAAGACAATGCAAGATGTGTCCACCCAGATTAAAGGCGAGCAAACGAGCGGCATACGGTGCCTCCTCCGCAGCAAGTTCGCCGGTCGCCACTCTTTGCAGAGTGTCCGCCGCTGCATTCGCTCCGGACACGTATGCCGCGTGGTGTTTGTCGTGATGCAGCAAGACGGTTTCCTCGTCCAGCAGCGGCTCCAGTGAAGCGGGAGAATACGGCAGAGGGGGCAAAACGTAGCGTCCTTCCTCATACCCGCAGGTCAGACAATTCTTTTTCATGGTAAGAGGTGAGAACCCTCGCCCCTTCCCCCCGTTCAATCCCCGTTAGCTGAAAGCAAAAACAATCGTAAATCGAAACATGTACGATGGACGATGTACGATGGAGGCAAAGCAGTACACCCGGCATGGCATAGTTTCCGCCTCTTTCTCATCAACGACACGCGTTGCTTAAAAATTTCGCTTCGCTCTCGCTCCGCATTTCCGCGCGTAGCGCGCTAAAATTCAAATCGTAAATCGTAAATCGTAAATAGGCACCTCCGGTGCCCCGCGCCATCGGTGCCTAGGGCGTTGCATAGTCGATGGTCAGCACCGTCACATTGTCCGCTTCCGGAAGGTCCAGCTCCTCACACGCCTTCACCAACTCAACCGCCAAATTATTCCCCCGTCTGTCAAGAATCTCTTTCGTTGTGTCCGGGAGAGTCCCGCTCAGCAACAAATCGTCCATCCCGTCACTGCCCATGATGATCCGGTCGCCCGGCAACAAAAGATAGGGCGTCGGCGGTGCATCGACCAGAGGAATCTTCTCCCCGGTCACAGCCGAGCGCAGGGAATGCGCCTGGGATATTCCTATGTCCGATGCACCGGTATCACGTAACATTTGCTCGTACACCGCGCGCAACGAATGATCAGCATTCAGCCGCATGAGACGTCCACGCCTCCACACCAACAGCGGAGAATCCCCAACACTCGTCCACCACAGCACACCCGATGACAGATAGACAGCCAACAAGGTACACCCCCCATACGCCCTCTCCTTGGCAAAAAACTCCCCCACACTCTGATTCGCTTTGTTCAAGGCGTCTCGCATCCGCTCCGACACGCTGTCTCCCTTCGCTCCATCAAAGCGATCAGCAAAAGATTTCGAAGCGATCTCCGCAGCCTTACTTCCGCAAGCATGCCCTCCCATTCCATCACATACCACCACCAATGTTCCCTGGGGAAAGTGGCGCACAGCGTACGCATCCTCTTGCCTCACCCTTCTGCCGATCCACTGTGCTGCATTGACTTTCACTGTCCTCTCTTCTATCACAGTTGCCGACGGAAAGCAAGAAAAAAGCCCAACCCCCCGGGGCAAATGCATTGGAAATGCGTTTGCCATGTACGAATTACGATTTTCGATGTACGATTTAAGCAAAGCCAACGAGACGGCTTAGCGTAGTTCTGTGAGCTTTCCTCGTAGCAACAGCGTGTGATTTTACCCACCGCCAATGCTTATGCATTGCATAGCCCGCGCGTAGCGCGCGAACTTCCCAAATCGTAATTCGTAATTCGTAAATAGTCACCGTCAGGCGCCCTGCCCTTTTCCTAGGAGCGATTCTTGAGTTGCGGGAAGAGAATGACGTCGCGGATGGATGCCGCACCCGTGAGCAGCATACACAGACGGTCAATGCCGAT
>CANPXA010000056.1 GCA_947585525.1 uncultured Akkermansia sp.
AAGGGACACCTCTTCTCTGTTTTTACCCGCAACACGGCTCTGGGACACTGGGATGCCGTGCTGGGACGTGAGATCTACCTTCCGGAGAATTGTGAATCTCTCCCTGCTATCACCATGCAGGTGAATCTCGCCCTAGAAAAATGCCAAAACGAGAATATCTTGGATGGTTTATGGATGCACCATCGCTGGAAAACGACCAACCTGATAGCCCCGGAGATGGACGACGACACGAAGGAGGCTGTGCGCACGTACGCCCGACTGCCTTTCCGCATGATCGTGGTGCCTCCGGAAGATATGGCTGCAGCCTCAGAATTGACTGAGACAGTACAACTTCTGGCGTCGTGTCGTCCGGATGCTGAGGTTACCCTTCTATGCCCCGGAAAACAACTCCCCTTCTGGCAAGGGAAATATGGGGTGATTCGCGTCATTTGCTCTGATTCTGCTACGCAAGCCTACCAAGCTTTGGATTCTGACGATGTGTACAAAAACGGACCTTTTGACGTCCTCTTCATGTTCGGCGGTGGCAGGAGGTTGTGGAGAAAACTTACCGCTCTCTTCCCCCTGCACGTGATCGGATGGGAAGACCATGTACTAGCTCGCCGATTCCGTACCCGTTACAGACGAAGCAGCTCCTCTACCTTCCCCACAAAGGAAGAATACAGAATCGCCTTGAATAAATACCACCATATCGCCTCTCTACCTTAAATCAAGGAGCGATTCTGATCGACATTCACGCAGATTTGATGCGTAAAATCGAGCTATGCGCTTCGTCTCCGACGGAGGAATAAATGGGTCCAACTGGTGAAAAAAAAGTTCAGCACCATAAATTATATCTAACATATTTATCTGAAGAAATATTGAGAAAAACGGTTAAAATTGAGAGGTAAAAATCCAATTGACATACGTGGTGTATTATGGTTGGATAGGCTTGCTTACCAGATAACACATTAAGCGTACCTAAATGCCAAAAAGAACAAAGAGAAGGAGATCAGACAAGAACCTGACGAGATACACCCGTGAAAAGACCTCATTTTTGGGCTGGCGAGTAAGCATCAGCCGAGAGGGGTCTATGTTCACGAAGTACCTGCCGGATCGAGCATACGGCGGGGAGGATGGGGCCAAGAAGGCAGCGATACAGCTCCGTGATGAAATACTGGAGGCATGTTCCAAACGCTCCCCTAAGGAGGTATTGGAAGAGTATCGCGCTCTATATGCTCCCAAAAAGAAACTCAAGGACGAGAATGACTCTGCCATGGACGCTCTCAAATAAAGAGGGGTCTGTCTTGGTAGATATTTGAATCCGACAAACCAGAAAAATATCACACCACGGGTGTGAGGATCCGCGTCCTATCGTTCCCTGCGACGCAGAAAGCTTCTTGGGATCGGCGAAAAGGCGGGTCAAACCTTGGGTGAGATGGCGCGCACTCGTGCGCACGCCGTCGGTTGACCTAAGGTGGAGTTGATGAACTGACGCATCTGCTCCGGGGTTACCCTCTGCACAGAGTCGCGGATGAGTCGGTTATAGTCCACTCCTAGCCCGAGCAGCGTATTGACTGCATACGAAAGCGAAAGTTTTCCGGGAGATTGATCCGCCAAAAGACAGGAGGAAAGGACCGTAGCTTGGACACGGGAGAGCTCATCCTGACTCATCCCCTGAGAGGCTATCATCTGTAGTTGTTTATCGAGAGCCGTTGAAGCTCGCTCGAGTAACTCCGGGGCAGTTTCCAATTCAAAGATGAGCGAACCTGTATCCACCCCCTGCAGAACGGAGGAGGAAACATGATACACGAGACCCAGACGCTCTCGAAGTTCCGAATAAAGAGGACCTGACATATCTGAACACCAATCGGTGAGCAGCAACAGCATGGGGTAATCCGGGTGAGCCACCGGGAGGGAGGGCAGAGCGAGAGCCATAGCAGCCTGCTGCACCGGTTTTGGAGTTTGTACGCAGAGGTCACCGCCGTTCATGGGAGGGGTAGCAGCACCTTGAAGAGATTTTCCAACAGGCATATCAGCGAAGAACTTTTCAAGCTGCGGGAGAAGAACAGACGGTTCGAAATCACCGACGAGGGATAGGACGGCGTTGGAGGAACAGAAGAGTCGCGTGTGCAATCGTACCACCTCTTCCCGTGAAATGGAAGTGAGGCTCTCCGGTGTACCGGATGGGGGCAGTCCATAGGAGACATCCCCGAAACAGAGGGAACGCAGTTTCCTCTGTACGAGGGCTGCGGGATTCTGCAATTCCTCCTGAACGACAGCGAGCTGATCGGCAAGAGCCGCCGCCACCACTCCGGTTGGAAAAGCCGGATGCAGAGTCGTGTCTGCTAACATTTCAAGGAGAGGTAAGCTATCCTCAGACAAACAACGAAGAGACAGCAATATCGAATTATTACCTGAAGAGGCTTGAAGAGAGGCGCCGCAATTTTCGACCTGTTCAGCAATTTGTTGCGCCGTACGGGTTGAGGTTCCCTTCGGCAAGCACTCAGCCATGATAGCTGAAATACCGGCACTAGAGGACGATTCTGCGCGACATCCTGCACCGATTGCGAGGGTGGTATGCAGCATAGGTATGCTTTTATCCACGCTGGTGATGCATCGCAAACCATTGGCAAGAAGATGCTCTTGGGGAACGGAGGGTGTAGATACCACCCCGATCCTGTCATCGGTATCGGGATTCACCCCGAGGGGGTCGATGCTGATTTGAGCAAGGGAGTCCGGAGTGAGGTAACGACGAGCGACGCGTGCGAGATCCCGTGCAGTGACGCGGTTAAGAGCGTCTCCCCACTCGTCATAAGCATCCGGGTTGTGAGAGATGACCCAGAGTGAACATATCGCCTCCGCCGCCGAGGACACAGTCAGCATATCCTTCATGCGATGCACACGGGTGCGTCGGAGGGTACGTCGGAGAGCAGAAGAAAAGTCCTGTTTCGGCAAAATGCGCACGAAGTCGAGGAGGGAAGAGCAAAGTGTTTCCCGCTCCGAGGGCTCCACTTCGGCTTCAATGACAAATGCTCCTTCTCCTTGGGAATCGGACATGAGCCAGGCTCCTATCTCATGTGCTGCGTGGGTATCTTCGTGGAACCTGCGGTAGAGCCAGGCCGTGCGCCCGGAACCCAGCACGGATGACAACAGGGCGAGTGCCGGCATATCCCGGTGGTTCCTGTCAGGTACCCGCCACGCAAGCATGAGAGAAGAAGCAGGTTGTGCAAAATGCTCCCGCACCACTCGGGGAGACCATTGTCTGGTATCAATCGGCGCGTGGAGCTGAGGGTAGATGCGCGGGGGAACAGAAGCGAGTTCATGCTCCGCTGCGGAAACGACCTGTTCCACCTCGACATCTCCGACAATGCAGATGAACATATTCCCGGGCACGTATCGCTCCCTGTGGTAGCGCAGGAGGTCCTCGTAAGTGAGAGCATCAAAGAGGGAGCGTTCCCCTATCACCGGGAAACGGCGAGAACTTGATTTGTAAAGAGTTTGGACGAGTATCCTGTACGCAAATTCTTCCGGGTCGTCGTTGCACATTTCCATCTCTCGACGGATCACATCGCGCTCTTTTTCCCACTCCTCGCGCGGGAAAGCGGGGTGTAGAGTGAGTTGGATGAGAAGGTGCAGAAAATTCTTCCATTGCTGAGAGCAACCTTCAATGTGGAAAATGGTAGAGTCCGTGCCCGTATAGGCATTCCAGATACCGCCCCACGCAGCCACTTGCTCGTTGAGTTGCTCAGCGCTGTATTCCTCTGTTCCCTTGAACACAAAATGCTCCAAGAGATGAGAGATGCCCGTGCCTCCGTACTCCCCTTCTCTGGCGGAACCCGTTTCCACGCCCACCCTTACGGAAACGACTTCCGCGCGGTGCTGCGGAAGGATCAGCAGAGGAAGCCCATTGGCACAAGTATGGACGATGGGACGAATCATGGATAGGTCAGAACTTGTACGGTGGGTAGCACATCCCTTCCTGAACAGACGCCATACTTTGCTTCCCCTCTAAGAGATTTGCAATGGCGTAACCAAATTCAAGAGCCGCAGCAGGTCCTCGCCCCGTGATAAGCATGCCATCCGTCACGGCGGGGGCTTCTTGCAACTCGCCTCCTGCATCAAGCACCGCCTGTCGCACGTCAGGCGCCGGATAACAAGTCACCTTGCGACCACGTAAAATACCGGCCTCCGCCAGCACCATAGGTGCCGCACAAATAGCTGCCACAAGCTTCCCGGCGGCATCCATCTCTCGCACCAATGTCAATACCTCCTCAGTTTCCTTCAGAACCCACGAAGCCGGTCCTCCGGGCAGGATCACGCCACCCAGCTGACGGAAATCAACTTCACTCAGCAGGCTGTCTGCCTGCACAGACAAACCGTGAGCGCCGGTGACCATGGGTTGTTTGAGTGCGGCGGTGCGCACATTCATTCCGAGACGTCGCAGAATGTCCAGGGGCGCACTCATCTCTATTTCTTCAAAGCCATCGGCTAAGACCATCATTATGGGTGATTCATTCGTCTTCATAAAAGGGGATGGTGAAAATATCAAAGATCAGGAGAAGCGTTTATTGAAACGAGCTACCTCACGCCGTGCCTCAAGCATCTCCTCTCTCGCCTTGAGATCATAGCGTCGATCCCGATGGGTCTTGCCGCGTCCGCAACCAAGTTCCGCTTTCACTTTTCCATTCTTCCAGTACAGTCTCAGGAGAGGCAAAGAAAAACCTCGCTGAACCTGACGGAGCTCCATTCGGAGAATTTCTTTCTTGTGAGCCAGGAGACGTCTAGGACGGCGTGATTCATGTTGAAACCAGCTGCCGGCCGTCTCCCATGGCTGGATGTCACAACCATACAGGAAGAGTTGCCCTTTTTCGACGCGGGCAAAGGAGTCTGCTACATTGACTTTACCGGCACGAATGGATTTCACCTCGGTACCACGCAATTCCACACCGCATTCGTACTTCTCAAGTATTTCATAATCGCGACCGACCTTTTTGTTGCTCGCAATAAGACGGACAGGCTCGCTGATTTTCCCGGAGGACATGATCGTGTGTGACAAAATATGCCCGGAGCCCTTCCTCAACAGCACCCGAGAGACAGGAAAGCAGTTGCCCCGGTTCCCTTAATCATGGAGTACGGCGGAATTTTCCGCTAGGGAGGCAAAGGGATCCTGAGGTGTCTTTTCATCGTCAACCTCGTGCCAAACCAACTTTCCTTCAATAATTTCTAAGAGTGCTATATCCCCGGCTCCCATCTCCGGCGTCGTGGGGACGAAAGGATCCGAACCGTGATTGAGCTGCTGTACGCGCTTTGAAACGATGTTAATGAGCAGTTGGTTGTCCCCTACAAGGCGGCTGGCTTTTTCGATAAGTTCTGTTTTCATGATGGAAAGTTCCTGCTTCCCGGAGCAGCTCGGTCGGGCATGGTATCACATTTCTTTCTCGAAATCAAGTCCAAACCCACACCCGTCCCAAGAAAAACGCGCTTTCAACAGGCGGTTATCGATGAGTGATGTAGCATAACTCATTGGTTATGTACGATGGACGTGGTCACCGGAGGTGCCTATTTACGATTTACGATTTACGATTTCAGAGAATTCGCGCGCAAAGCGCGTTCCAGCAGAGCAAAGGCGCAGCAGAATTTTGAAAATAATGCTGGTTGTTGGCTAGAAAGCGTCCGGAGTTACGCCATGCTGGATTCGCCATTTTGCTGATTCGTCAATGGTTTATGACCTTTCCGGCTTACTTCCTTCATCCAGGGGAAACGCATGAGGAAACGGGTTGAATGAGTCCGGAGATGATTTTATTGGGACACGTGTGTTCTAAAATCTTCATTTGTTTTCCAAATTTGACTTGTCAAGCGGACAAATTATGCTATGATACCCACGTCTTGTGCGGGTATAGCTTAATGGCAAAGCTCCAGCCTTCCAAGCTGATTATGCGGGTTCGATTCCCGCTACCCGCTCTCCGCTGAGTCCGAGAAGGAGTGACTTCAAGGGAAGAGAGTTCGAGGCTCACGGCAACGCCTGCTCTGCTTTCCCAGCCATGCAAAAAGCGCGAAAGGTTCTGCTGCTCAGCATAGGATACGGACGTGGGCATCACTCTGCTGCCATCTCTCTGGCTCAGGAATTGAGGAATCGCGGATACGAGGTGCACATACAGGACCCCTGTGCTCAGGCAAGCCCGCGTCTCTTTCATCTCACCCAGTTATTTTACCGGGAATGCGTACGCCGTATGCCTTGGGTATGGGGAATTGCCTATAACCAGATAGACGGTACAAACTGGAATATGATGCTGGCTACGCCCGGCATAGCCGCTACGATGCGTATGCTCCGCACGCAACTGCAAGAACAACAACCTGATCTTATCGTTTGCACCTACCCTCTCTACGCCTATATGCTGGATGCATTTGCCGACGAGGGTTGGCTGCGCTCACCTTACGCCGTCGTTGTAACGGATGCTCTGCACGTAAACAGCGCCTGGGTTCTCTCCCACGCTCCGCTCGTGTGTATGCCGGATGAGCAGAGCTGCCATGAAACGCGCACCCGTTTTTCTCTACCGGAAGAGCGGCTACGTGCTACGGGGTTCCCTGTGCGCAGGGAATTCCACCCGGGAAAGAAGGATCCCGTACCGGGTCCTCGGGGAGAGGGTCTGCGCGTCGTGTATGGAGCGCATGGCTCCATGCACCGCATCAAGGCTGACGTGGAGGGAATGCTTCGCCTCTTCCCCGAGATGCATCTCACCCTTCTGGCAGAGGACAGGGAAGATCAGATACGCCGTGTCCTCGGGGAAAAAACAGCCTCACAGTTACACTTCTTCGGATCCGAAGGGGAAGATCTCTCAAACGTGCTCAACAACGCTCATCTTTACATCGGGAAAGCCGGTGCCTCCACCGTATTTGAAGCCTATTGTGCTGAGACCCCTGTACTCGTCAATTACATTCTACCGGGTCAGGAGGAAGGAAATATGCAGCTGCTCCTACGGGATGGAGCAGGAAAACGCGTAGAGGGAACAGGAGAGCTCCTGCGTGTGATGCACGGACTCTTGAGCAACCGATCCGCCGGTCTCAAGCGAATGCAAGTCGCCATGCGACGAGCTTCCCGGAACGGGGGCGCGGCTTCCACGGCTGATGCCCTCGAAGCTCGTTTCTTTCCCTCTCGCACACCCTGACCTCTTCGACTCCATGTCCGACTCACCCTCCATCCTGCTCATCGACAATTCAAACACTCGCACCAAGTTTGCACTCGCGAGAAACGGAGTCATCGGTCCTGAAATTCGGCTCCTGCCCACGAAGGAAGTGGATACAAATCGAGTGAGGGTCTTGTTGGAAGATTGGAATTTTAGTGAGGCTATTTTATGTTCGGTAGCGGATGCAGAAAAGAGGCTTGCTCTGCGAGCCTCCATCCCATGCCCACTGCACGAAGTGAACGCATCCAGCGCCCCCGAATTACTGCGCCTCTTTCACGAACCGGAAAAGGTGGGAGCTGACCGCATTGCGAACGCCGCTGCCTTAGCGGCACTTGCGCCGCTGCCTGCCATCGCTGTCGATCTGGGGACGGCCTGCACCTTTGACGTAGTTGGTCTGCACCAAGGAACCCCGGCTTTTCTCGGGGGAACCATTGCACCCGGGATGACTGCGCTGAGTCAAGCCCTCTGCGAGCGTGCGGCCATGCTCCCGCCGGTGCAGCTTCCCTCCCCGTGTCCGGCGCACCTGAAACCGAATCCCGTTGCCCGCAATACTCAGGATGCGATGCTTTCCGGTGTCGTCAACGGCTACAAAGGTCTTGTGCAGTACATCCTCCGTGATATCTCTCTAAAGATGGGATGTCCTCTTTTTGTCGTCCTCACGGGCGGCGATACCTCCCTCGTGGAATCGAATGAGATCAAGGTCGACAAAGTTGACAACTTACTTACCATGAAAGGGATGCTTGTTTTACACGGGAAGCAGACAAACGTTTTTTTGTAAGACCGTGCAAATTAGAGTTGATTTTCAGCGAACTCTTCTGTAAAATGGGGGCACTTCAAATCAGTCACACATTATGTCCGACAATATTGAATCCCAGGTAATCGATGTCATCGTTGAACAACTCGGCGTTGACCGCGAAAAAGTGACCCCTGATGCCAAGTTCATTGATGACCTCGGCGCAGACTCTCTTGACACAGTTGAACTCGTCATGACTTTCGAGGAAAAGTTTTCCGTGAGTGTACCTGATGAGGATGCTGAGAAGCTCAAGTCTGTGGCTGATGTCGTAGCTTACATCAAGAAGGCTCACGAGGAAGCCTGATCCTCAGGAATCTTATTCAGAAGCCGGGCGGTTTCCTCCTTGTTGGACGGAACCGCCCGTTTCATCTTTCCGAACGTACGTAAACCCTCAACGTCCTCACGTCCGCCATGACTTCCTCCAACTTTGAATACGCTGTGAATCACACGCGCGTGCTCTACGCACCCTACCGGCGTATTGAATCCTTTGGAGAAACGAGGTTTCATTTTCTCATGGTGAGCGAATCGATGGATGCTGTCGGAGAGTGCAGGGTCCGCAGTGGGTACGTCGAGGCGGGCAGACCGTGCATCCTCAAGCCGACTCACTTGCGGGGGATAGAAACGGAGGGGTTCAGCGCTGAGGCGGCAAAGCTCTTTGAGTGGATGCACGAGCAGGGAATGCCACTGCGAGCCCTGGTGAGATATGGATTCCAATTCAGCAGGTCGGAAGTGCACGAAGAATACCTGCACGAAGACGTGAGAGATGTAGCTGAGCGTCTGGTGCGCGAGGCGGAGAGTTCGGGCGATATGCTGAGAGCTGTCATTGAGGGAGTGGACGATGCTTGGGAAGTTTCTCTGCTCTGCTTTATGCTCGAAATGATTCAACAATCCCATGAGATCAATCTTTTTGATTTTAAGCGTCGCGGTCTGTTGTAACCTCTCGGTCACAGCCCAGGACAATTACTCCTTATGGCCACGGCGCCCGGCTGAGCTGGAGCAGGCTCAACGCCTCGTCACTAATCATCAGTACGACCAAGCTCTCTCCCTGCTCTCCCCTTTCGTGAACAAGCGGGGTCTGGCCGGTCATGAGGCTCGGCACATCGTCAGCGAGGTACTCAAGAGACGCTATCTCTCTGCCCAGCATCCGCACGTACGACGGCATACCGTACGGCGTGGAGAGAATATCGAAAAAATTGCGGCATCTTACGGAAGCTCCAGTGATTTCCTTATCCTCATCAACGGCATGATCAATCCCTCCAACCTCCGGGTCGGTCAACACATCTACGTGGCTCCCCTGAACCTGCGGGCCGAGCTCGACGTCAAGGAGCAAGAAATCACGGTA
>CANPXA010000057.1 GCA_947585525.1 uncultured Akkermansia sp.
GAGCAATAACCTTAGCCACAGTATGGATGGCTGCGGTCGCAGTCTTACCCTTTTTTAACATAGATTTCCATGTCTTTGGAGTATACTTCCAATTTTGCACGCTGCTCATAGCAGGGATACTTTTCCTAGTAAAGCGCAGGGAAAGGTGCACCAAATGAGAGATAACGTGATGCTCAACTCAAGCCGCAAAGTCAAACGCGACCTGCTTACCAAGATGAGTTCCATCCGCAACACGGACGGCGGACTCGTGCTTTTAAGAAAATAACGAATGAGGGAAAAGCAAGGGAGTGGGGAAGGGCTCATCCGAGTTGTAAGAAATGGAGGTGATACAAATCGCCTGATGTTAAGAATAGTGTGTCAGTTATCTGTTGGGGAGGTGGAGTAAGAGATGTCCGATAATGAATCTTGTGCGGATGCAGGACTCACGTATCGGCAGGCTGGTCGTATGACATCACGCACATTTTTGTAACTTTTTATGAGGTGCGGTAGTGACGAGTCAGGATCCACAAATTTTCCCCGTTTGTCCTTCGCTTAAGGAGCGAGTTTTTCATGGAACAGTCAAGAGATGGATGCGCTTTGGAAGAAGGAACGGAGATTTTACTTGAAACTGCCGGGAGGAGCAGGTAAGATGAGGGCGCTGTAAAAGTTCATTCCATCCAACCATTTTCCGACCATGAAAACCCTCATCACTAACGCTCACATCGTTTCTCCGGGCATTGACATCGCAGGCGGCAGCGTCCTGTTGGACGGCAACAGAATTATAGCTGTGCTCCAACCGGGTGAGACAGCAACGGCAGACACGACGCAGGACGCGGGCGGACACCTCCTCATGCCGGGATTCATTGACATCCACTCGCATGGAGCCGGAGGTTGTGATACCTGCGACTGTAAGGTGGAGAGCATACGTACCATTGCTGACTGCAAGATGAAAGAGGGCGTCACCACTTGGCTCCCCACGACTCTTACCCTTGGAACCAACACGCTGGCAGATGTTTGTCGTTGCGTCAAAGAATATGCCGCCTCACCAAACGGTTCCAAAACCCCGGGAGTACACCTTGAGGGACCTTACATCAACCCCAAACAGTGCGGTGCGCAAAATCCCGCTTTTGTGCGCCCGGCAGATTTTGAGGAACTCATGACGTTGCACGCCATTTACCCCGTGCTCAACATCACTCTTGCGCCGGAGATGCCGGGGGCTATTGATTTCATTGCCAAGGCCACAGTTGAGGGCATCACTTGTTCCGCCGGACACTCGGCAGCCACCCACGCGGACTTCATGAAGGCTAAGGCAGCCGGGCTCCGCCGCCTCACCCACTTCTGCAACCAGATGAGTCCCCAGCACCATCGTGAAATCGGACTCGTCGGTTCCGGTATGCTGGACCATGATATCCGAATTGAAATCATCTGTGACACGATCCACCTCTGTGCGGATATGCTCAACCTCACGTTCTCCAATAAGCCCATCGATCAGATGATCATGATCACGGACTCATTGGCCTGCTCGTGGATGCCGGATGGCCCCGGCCAGCTCGGCGGTCTGCCCATTATTGTGAAGGATGGTGTTGCTCGCCTGGAGAGCGGCAACTTGGCAGGATCGACTCTCCGCTACGCCAAAGGACTGCGCAATGTCCATCGTATCACGGGGAAACCCCTCTCTGAGCTCGTCAAAGCCACTTCGCTCAACCAAGCGCTCAGCCTCGGTTTGTCGGACCTCGGAAAGATAGCCCCGGGCTACGTGGCTGATCTCGTTCTGTTGGACGATGAGTTCGAAGTTCTCAAGACCTACATTGACGGGGAACTCCGCTACGAGGCTTGAGTTCCGCGTGTACAGGCGGTACTGCTTTCTCCCTTACCTATGCTTATTTCCCCTCTTGCCAAGAAACTCTGCGCTGAGCTGGGAGTAGATCCCACCTGTTTGCGTGGGACCGGTCCGCGTGGACGCATCATGGCGGAGGATGTGCGGGCAGGATTTCCTCCTGAGCGCAATGACAGCACCCTTGCAGAGACAGAGTCTCATCCCACCCGCGCATCCAAGGACGGCTATTATGTTTACGATGATACGGTGAATATGCAGGCTCTTGCGCAGATCAGTCTGCCCATTGCTTTGCAGTGCGAGAAGCTGCTTGAAGAGCGCTATTCCCTTTTTACTTATATTGTGCGCGCCGTTGTGAAAGCTTGCCTCTCTGCATCGGAATGGAAGGTCGATGCGGTAGATCTCTTGCTCTTTGAACGGGACGGGGCTCGACTCGCGGCGGTCACCGACGCGGCTTCCAAATCTATCTACCGCCTTTCCAAAGAAATTGGCAAGTCCTCACCTCCTCCTGACTTTTGTCCGGCCATCGTCATCTGTGATGCCCACACCTCTCGTTCTCGTGTGGCAGATGTTCTTTGTCCGGGACATCGCCCTGATTTCGCTCTGGTCGTGCGTGGCAACTCTCCCAAAGATAACATTCGCGCAGGTGGTGACGACCTTTCTTCCTACGAATTCTCCTACACCTTTTACGCTGCGCAAAGCGCCGTTGCCCTTCCTGTTGCCAATCGCATTGCGACCGAACTTCATGCGCTTCTTTTTGACCCCGTCCGGCTCCTCCTTATCGATTGACGATAGATCTCATGCAACGTCGCGGGGCAACCCTGTCCCCGATCGGAGAGGGAGAGATGAAAGGCACCGGGTGCCGCTGATGCTGTGGGGAGTCTGCGACTTCTAGGAGATCTCCGTCCTCTGTCAGTTTTTTCGAGGCTCTCCGATGGTTTTGCGTCCGCACCACTCGTCATTCAATTTCTGTGTCGATGGAGCCACATCCGTCCCAAGAAAAGCGATGCCCAATAGGTATTTAACGGCAGATGATGTAGCATAACACATTGATTATGTACGATGGGAATTTTAGCGCGATACGCGCGTTTTTGTGGGGCGAGAGTAAAACGAAATTTTCGAGAATGAGGATGCGTTGACAGAAGGAAAGCGTCCGGAGTTACGCCATGCTGGGTACACTGTTATGCCGAACCGTCAATGGTTTACTGTCTTTCCGCTACTTCCTTCATCCAGAGGAAACGCGTTGGGGAATGGGTTGAATGAGTCCGGAGAAAATTTTATTGGGACACGTGTGCGATGGAGCCGTGAATAAAAATAAACTCTGGACATCAAGTGACTTGAGACGATAAAATGAAGCCGACTTCACCATCGAAGACCATGAAACTACGAACTTTTTTCATAATGACGGTACTTGCGGGCGCAGTTCTTAGTGTGCACGTCGGTGCACAGGACCAGCAGACGCCTCCTAAAGCGAAAGTGTATTTTACACGCGACCTGAGTCCGGGAGGACTGCTCAAAGTGTACAACAAAGTCAATGCGGACATCACCGGCAAGGTAGCTATCAAATGGCACTCCGGTGAACCCAAGGGGCCGAATATCCTGCCCATTCCCATGGTCCGTGCTCTCCAGAGTTCTATACCCAACAGCACCCTCGTTGAAACCAATACGCTTTACCCCGGTGAGCGGCAAACTACGGAGCAACACCGCAAGACGCTTGAGACGAACGGATGGACATTTTGCCCCGTAGATATCATGGATGAGGAGGGGACGACGATGCTGCCGATCAAAAGGGGGAAGCATTTCACTGAGATGAGCATGGGTAAAAATATCCTTAACTATGACTCTATGGTTGTGCTCACACACTTCAAAGGGCATGCCCACGGAGGTTTCGGCGGTTCCATCAAAAACATTGCCATCGGCTGTGCAGACGGAAAAATAGGAAAAGATATGGTACACGGTCTGCACGGGGAAAAGGTGGAAGGCAACCCTTATCCCGCCATGAAGGCACATCTTATGGAACACATGGTGGAATCCGCCATGGCTACCGTGAATCACTTTGGCAAGAAAATAACCTTCGTTAATGTGATGCGTAATATGTCCGTGGATTGCGACTGCGCAGGCATTGAGGCGGAACGTCCGAAGGCGCGCGACGTGGGTATCCTCGCATCCACGGATATCGTTGCAGTGGATCAGGCGTGTTTGGATCTGCTTGAAAAGCTACCGGAGGAGGAAAAACACGATTTGCAGGAGCGCATCAGCTCCCGTGAGGGCGAGCATCAACTCGAGTACGGAGAGGAAATGGGACTCGGCACTCGTCATTACGAGCTCATCGAGGTACCGTGAGCGGCTACGAAACGGGGGAGGGGATGCAGGGCAAACGCATCTGAGAGAAGCGCCTCAACAGAAAGAATGCTCTTATTGACTGATATCACTGTTGATGCATATCAAGAATCATGACAACCAGCGGTCATCATGATGATGGATCCAGCGAACTCATCTGCACACGTTGATGATTCGAATAATTTACGCAACGCGCACATTATTAATAAATCGTAAATCGTAAATCGTACATGGCAAACGCATTTCCTAATGCGGTTGCCCTGGGTATGCGCCTTGGCAAGAAGAAAAATTTGTGGTAGAGTGGGGCAAAGTGCAGGGCGAAGCAACTGTACGTATAAAAGCATCCGCTATGAACGATAAAACAGCCAACTTAGGATACGCGCGGTTGGACCTGGCGCGTGAAGAGCGCACTGGAATGCCGGAAACAGTGTTTTGTGCGGGGAAAACCCCACAGCAGCTCGTGGAAATTTTGCGCGCGTTTGCGACACGCGGAGTGGCTGTTCTTGGTACGCGTTGCAGTGAGGAGCAGCATGCGGAAGTAGCACGTCAGGCTGATTTGCGGGTGCAATATGATGGGCTGTCACGAGTGCTGCTGTCAGAGGGAAAAATGCCTGAGCCGCTGCACGGGCAGATAGCCGTCTGTACGGGCGGAACGGCAGATATCCCTGTGGCGGAGGAAGCGGCTCGCACGGCGGAGTTCATGGGCGCTCAGGTAGCGCGTTATTACGATGTCGGCGTGGCAGGGTTGCACCGTTTGTTGAGCTGTGTGGATGCTATACGTCAGGCAGAGGTGGTGATCGCGGTGGCGGGGATGGAGGGAGCGCTTGGAAGTGTGATCGCGGGGTTGGTGAAAGCGCCGGTGATTGCGGTCCCGACCTCGGTGGGATATGGAGCGGCGTTCGAGGGACTTGCTCCGTTGCTTTCGATGCTCAACTCTTGTGCGGAGGGGCTCTCCGTGGTCAATATTGACAACGGATTCGGCGCTGCTGTGCAGGCCTGTAGAATTCTTCATATCCGGAAAACTGATCATGAGTAAATATCTGTACATCGATGGTTCATGCGGCATCAGCGGCGATATGGTGGTGGCGGCGCTGCTGGGGTTGGGAGCAAGCCGCGAGAAATTGGACGCTGCGTTGCAGAGTTTGCGTCCATACGGCGAATTTTCATATGCCATCACACGCGGAAGTTCATACAGTATCGCCGGTTGTGACTTCACCGTGAAGCTGTCGCGTGAGGAAAAACCGCACGAGGAACATTACCATCATCACCACAACCATCGCCATTTCAGTGAAGTGCTGGATATCCTCCAACATGTTGAGATGAGTGAGAGAGCTCGTGCGTTGGCTGAGAGAATTTTCCGCCTTGTGGCGGAGGCCGAGGCTCGGGCGCACGGGTGTTCACCTGATGAGGTGCACTTCCACGAAGTGGGCGCGATGGATTCGTTGGCAGATGTCGTCGGCGCCGCCGTGTTGGCGGATGATCTAGGCGTGGAAGGGTGTGTGGTGACATCGTTGAGCGAGGGACACGGAACCGTGATGTGTCAACACGGCGAGCTGCCGGTTCCGGTACCCGCAGTGTTGCACCTAGCAGAAGCGAGCGGCATTCCGCTCCATCGCAGCGACACACTCGGTGAGATGGTGACCCCCACCGGCATTGCTATAGCTGCCGCCCTACGCACGCAAACGCAACTTCCGGAGACCTACCGAGTGTTGTGCAGTGGAGTGGGGCTCGGCAAGCGCGATTTCGGACGTGCGAACTTTTTACGTCTCCAGCTTATCGAGGACGTTGCGCCGGCGGGTCAGGTGTATGAACTGGCGGCGAACATTGACGATTCTACTCCGGAGGAACTGGGCTTCCTCGTGGAGATGCTCTTCCGCGTGGGAGTGCTGGACGCATGGTATACACCGTGCGTGATGAAAAAGGGAAGACCGGCGGTCGTGCTGGGAGCTTTGGTTGAGGGGGAGAAGTTAGAGGCGGTGCAGGTCTGCATCCTGCGGCACAGCAGCAGTATCGGTCTGCGTTATCGAGCCGTGCAGCGCATCACGATGCAGAGAGAGATTCTCAACGTTCAGCTGCCGTACGGCGGGGTGCGAGTGAAGCGTGCGAGGCTCGGTGATATCATGCACTGTGCACCTGAGTACGAGTCCATGAAAGCTCTCGCACTCGCGACCGGACGCAGCCTGCGCAGTATTCGTGATGATGTTGCCGCTCGTCTCACCTTATCGGACTCATGAAACGACGACTCCTCCATTATCTGCGGGAACACAGTGAGAGTGGCGTGGCGCTGGCGTACTCCGGCGGGGTAGATAGCGCGCTGCTATTGGAGGCGTTGCGCCGGGCGAGCGAGGAAGCAAAATTCAAGTGGGCGGCTTTTTATTTTGCGACTCCTCTGCAGTCAGCTCGAGAGGAAGAGGAAGCCGTTCTGGAAGCGGCAAAGTCCGGCTCGGAAGTCCACGTGATACGCCTGAACCCTTTGCAGAGCGTGCCGACAATGCAAAAGAACCCTCCGGAGCGTTGCCTTCTCTGCAAGCGTTTTCTCTTTACGGAACTGGCGAACCGGGCCAATGAATTCGGTCTGAAGGTGCTCATGGATGGTACGAATAGCGATGATCTCCAAAGTTTTCGTCCGGGGTTGCGTGCGCTGCAGGAGCTCGGCGTGCTTTCACCACTGGCCGCTGTCGGTATGGGCAAGCAGGATGTGCGTGAGCTGGCGGCGGAATGGAACCTGCGAGCGGCGCGGAAACCGTCCGTCCCCTGTCTCGCAACGCGGTTTGAGTACGGTGCGGAATTGACGGAGCAGAAGCTGGCACGTGTGGCGGCGGGAGAGGAACGGTTGCGTGAGATGTTCCCGGGAGTGGGGTTGCGGTTGCGGGTGCATGGGGAAGGAATGGCACGCATCGAGGTGGAGAGAGAAAGTCTGGTTCACGCCGTGGAGAGAGCGGATGAGATAGCTCGGACTCTGCGTTCACTGGGATTTTGCTACGTAACGCTTGACTTGGAGGCGTTGCGCTCCGGCAGCATGGATTCCGCGCTTTTCTCACAGAAGACAGAAAACAATGGACACGACACTTAACATTTTGCTGGGGCTTGCCATGGGGGATGCTGTGCTGCATACACTTGCGGGACCGGACCACTATCTACCCTTTGTGATGATAGCGAGAAGTCGAGGGTATAGCACACTGCGCGCACTTGGATGGACCTTTGTGTGCGGCATCGGACACGTGGGCAGCGCGCTTATCATAGCCTTGCTTTTTATGTACGCCTCCAACCTCATCAGTGAGACGGATATGGAGTGGCTCAACGAGAACCGCGGGAATCTTGCCGCTTGGGCGCTCATCGGCTTCGGCGCCGCCTACTTCATCTACGCCCTGCGTCGTAACTGGCTCAGCCATCACCACGGACATGAACACGGACATAACCTCCTGGGAACGCAGAACAAAAATATAACTCCTTGGATCATCTTCATCATCTTTGTGCTCGGCCCCTGCGAGGCTCTCTTACCCATCCTGGCGCCGGCGGCGGCCCTTGGAAGCGGAGCTGTCGCTCTCGTTACGATCGTATTCAGCATCTGCACGATCGCGACGATGATGATCGCTGTGGCGCTCGGTATCAAGGGTCTTTCACTTCTGCGGTTTGATTGGTTGGAACGCCACAGCGCCGAGGTCGCCGGCATCACCATCATGCTCTGCGGCATCGCCATTGCTTTCCTTGGATTGTAAAGGAGCGGATAGATATCTACAAAAAAGGAGAACCCATACGCAGGGTTCCCCTTCTTGATTCGGAACGGAGTTGATCGTTCAGACCTCCGTAGCAACCTCCGGCGCCACATTGACGCGGCGTCCTTCACGGTCGAAAAACACGCGTCCATCCACCAACGAAAAAATCGTATAATCGCGTCCCATTCCGACTCCTTTGCCGGGGTGGAACTTGGTGCCGCGTTGACGTACAATGATGTTGCCGGCGATGACGGATTGCCCGCCGAATTTTTTCACGCCGAGGCGCTTGCTGCGCGAGTCGCGCCCGTTGCGTACAGAACCTTGACCTTTTTTATGTGCCATGACTAGTAAGTGAGAAACTTGTTAATAATTAGGCGTTGATAGCAGTGATTTTTACCTTGGTGAGAGCGGCGCGGAACCCCTTCTTTTTGTGGAAACCCTTGCGGCGCTTGAACTTAAACGCGATGCCTTTGGGACCACGTGCCTCGGCTTGAAGCACCTGCGCCTTCACGCTCGCACCTTCTACCACCGGGGCGCCCACTTTCGTGTGTTCCCCGTCTTCTACCAGCAACACGTGATCAAAGGTAGCCTCCCCTTCGTCTTTCATGTCAGGAAGACGATCCACTTCCACCACATCACCCACGGTTACCCGGTACTGTTTGCTCCCGGATGCAAAAACTGCGTATGCCATAATTTTTCTAATTTTTTAATTGCACCCGCGCGAACGGGCTGGCACATTATATCTGTGCTGAGTTCTTTGGCAAGTAAAATTTATCACATTTCTCCCGAAAATGAAAAAAATTTTTTCTCCTCACAACTGGGAAATCAAGAATGAAGAGCAGATGCGACAGCTGGGATATGCTCTTTCTCAATCACTTGAAGCGGGAGATGTGCTCGGTCTCGTGGGAGAACTCGGAGCCGGTAAAACCCGGCTCGTGCAGGGCGTCCTCCAAGGGCTTGGGTCGGAAATTCCTGCCGTGAGTCCCACGTTTGCCCTCGTTCAAGAGCACCCGGATGCCTCCTTGCCGACTGCCCACTTTGATTTTTACCGCTTGCGCTCTACGGATGATGCTCTCAGTATGGGATGGCAGGACTACCTGCACAGTGGGATGGTTCTGTTGGTTGAGTGGGCGGATCGCTTTGATGGCTCTCTCATGCCCCCGGGAACTGTCTGGGTGGTCATCACGGGTTCGGGTGAGGAGGTACGCCGCGTGAAGATAAAGATGGAAGGCTGTTGACGGGTACAGCGGGTGGCATGGCGTTCGCTATGCTCGTAGGTCGTCGCTCTTCCATTCCATCCGTTTCATGGGAGGGAACGGTCGGAGAAGATGAAGAGAGGGTTATTCAGCCGAGTAGTTGATACGCACGGGGACCTGCTCGACACGGAGACCAGCTGCAGTG
>CANPXA010000058.1 GCA_947585525.1 uncultured Akkermansia sp.
GTCTACGCGTCTTGCTTGAATGCTCCCACCTTTTTAACAAAAATTCAATTTTCCACAAAAATTTGGATTGACCCAAACTATCAAAGGAAAGGTTGCTTTTCGCATGGAGGATGCGAGATGCTGAATTGCATTCTCAGTAGGGCGCTGAAAAAGCGGACAATCAAAGAGCTTTCGTTACGTTCCACCCTTTTTTCTACGCGGAGAGGATGTCTTTTTGGGGGATTGGGACGATTTCTTGTGTTTTTTTCCACCTTTTCGTTGAGATGGGGCTGAATTTCCACGCGATTTTTTTGAGACAGGTTGTTCTTGAGAGGCGGAGGGGACGCTTTTCCTTCCGGTATTTCTGTGGAGCAGTTGGCGGAAGATCAGCAACAGAAGAATCCCACCCGCGAATTGCGCTAATGACCCTCCCCACAGGAAGCGAAATTCATTGATACGGAGGGTAGGGACACGTCCGCGCGTGAAGTCCACCAGCAGATCAAGCTGTTCATTGTTTTCATGGCTACGTGAATCGAGATCAGGAATTTGGTTTGCTATGACCGGACGTCCCATGCAGGTGAATTTCACGATGGGCTGGTAGGCCGTGCTTCCCTCCCAAGGGAAATGACCGTGTTGCATCATTTCTCCCCAGCTGTGGAAGGGCCGTTCCCGTTGATCGACCACCGTCCCCGGTACTGCTTGCGCCCGATAAACGAAAACGGCGGTTTTCCCGAGATCCCACAGTGCCTCAGCAGCGGTGTAAAGGCCGCCGAGCAAGAGGCAACAGAGGATGATGGGACGAATCATGATGATGAAAAAGAAAATTAACCGACGGCCACGCGGCGTTCAAAGGCTTCCACAAAGCCCCGTTGCACACAATAATGAGCCCATTCTTGCACCGGGAGAACATCCGGCATCTCGGAGGTCGGTTGGCATGGGGCACTGCAGAAGCGTGGGTGAGCCAGCACACGACAGGGGAGATTGCTGATGTTTTCCCGAGCCTCCTGCATCTCCATACGCAGCATAATGTCCGCCCTCGGTAACAGGGAATTGGCTGTGCCGATGCAGCGTATCCCGACGCCATATTGTTCGGCGGCACGGCTCAGCCCCTCCGCGTCTTCTTCTCCATGATCCCCCACGAGGAGCAGCTCTGACTCATGCGCCCACTGTCCACACGCCAGGGCGCGAAAGAAGTTTCTCCGGTGCGATTCTTCGTCTCCTTCCGAGCAGACACATACCGCCCGAAAGGATGGAGCTTGCTCCGATTCTTTTCGCATCCTGTAACAACCGTCTGTTTCCCATTGTCCGGCAGGCCAGTGCACAGCCACGAGATCCGGGTGACTCCAGCTCTCTTCCTCCACCGGAAACACAAAGACGCTCAGTCCCTCCGTGTCGTAGAGTCGGACCGCCAAAGCTATGGCGCGGTGCAGAGGAGAATCATCGGCGCTCTCGGGTTCCGTGAAGAAGTTTTTGAGGGAGCCGGGCGCTTCTCCTTCTCGGCGGAGGTAGTATCCCTGTCCACCCGGCACTCGAGCCAGGCGAGTTCCTTCCTCAAAGGCTAACGCAGAAAATTGGGAGAGAAGGCTGCCGTCAGAGTATTCCTTGCCCAAAACGGTGCGTACGCGTGCGATAAGCTCCTTGCCTTTGATGGCATCCTGCGGTCGCTGCGGCAGGATGTCCGGCAGAATCGTTCGTAATTTGTCACGCAGTTTCATGGGATTTTCAGGAACGAGTCGCGTAGCCTGCCAGCTGAGGATTGGGTTCAACCGGTGTTTCCAACGATGAAAATTGTCCCGCGCGTGCGTGGAGCATTCCGGCAAAGGCTATCATGGAGGCGTTGTCCGTGGTGAGTTCCGGAGTAGGCAACGAGAGAGCCACCCCGCGCCGGGCGCACACATCGGCCAGCGCATCTCGCAGCGCTGCATTGCAAGATACTCCCCCGGATACGGACAGGAGCTTCTTGCCTGACAGTTTGAGGGCCCGTTTTGCCTTCTGCACGAGTACGTCCACAATGGCAGCACGCACTCCTGCACAAAGGTCGCACATACTCTGCTCATCCAACTCGTGAGGATCGCCATTCGGAGTCAGCCGCGGCAGCAGGTGCAGTACAGCGGTCTTGAGCCCGGAAAAAGAGAAGTCCAGGTTGTTCTCATAAAGCATGGGACGAGGCAACGCAAACCGAGCAGCGTCGCCCCTCTCCGCCCGTTCATCGATCTGTGGTCCGCCCGGATAAGGTAAATCCAGCATACGAGCCACCTTGTCAAAAGCCTCCCCGGCGGCATCGTCCCGTGAGCGTCCGAGCAAGCGGTATTTCCCCAATCCCTCCACGTCCAGAAGTAAGCTGTGCCCTCCGGAGACGATGAGAGCTATGTGCGGCGGAGGCAGTTGCCCGTTTTCGGGTGTGTCACTGTGACCGGACAGGAAGGGAGAGAGCAGGTGACCCTCCAAGTGGTTCACGGAGACGAAAGGCTTGCCGGCAGCGAGGGCGAGGGCCTTTCCGGTTGTGTGACCGACCAGCAGGGCTGCCACAAGACCGGGACCTCCCGTGGCGGCAAAGGCATCTATTTGGTCGCAGTCGCACTGAGCGGTCTGCAGGGCTTCCCTGAGCAGAGAGGGGAGTCGTCCTGAGTGATTACGGGAGGCGAGTTCCGGGATGACGCCGCCGTATTGTCTGTGCAGAGGAATTTGGGAAGATACGAGGGAGCTCAGGATACGCGCGCCGCCACCGGAGTCCTCCTCCAGCACAGCCACGGCTGTCTCATCGCAGCTCGACTCAATTCCCAGCACGCGCATGACTTTATTTCCCCTTTCGGGTTACTTTGGGCTTGCCTTTGCCCAGCACCGTTGCTTCCGTGAGAGTTACCTCAGTGATGCTCTTGTCACTGGGAGCCATATACATGATATCCAGCATGAGACGCTCAAAGATACTGCGCAAGGCGCGTGCACCGGTTTTGCGTTCAATTGCTTGTTTGGCCATGGCACGCAGAGCCTTGGGCTCCACGGTAAGTTTGACGCCGCTCATGGCGAGCAGTTTTGTATATTGCTTCAACAGGGCGTTTTTAGGTTGCGTAAGCAGTTGCACCAATTGGTCCTCTGTGAGGGTCGTGAGCGGCGCAAAGATAGGCAGACGCCCCACCAATTCCGGTATCATGCCGAAAAGGAAGAGATCCTCCGGCATGGTTTTAGAGAGTACTTCTTCCTCTGTGTATTCCTTGGTGTCGCGTCCCTCCTCAATGGAAGCGAATCCGAGAGTGGAGGCGCCGAGTCGCTTGCGGATGATGTCCTCCAGCCCGACGAAAGCTCCGCCACAGATGAAGAGGATATTTTCCGTGTTGACCCGGATGTAGGCTTCGTTGGGGTGTTTGCGTCCTCCTTTCGGAGGGATGTTGCATTCCGTGCCTTCGATGATTTTGAGCAGCGCCTGCTGCACCCCCTCACCGCTTACGTCACGTGTTATGCTTACATTTTGAGTCTTGCGTCCGATCTTGTCGATTTCGTCCACATAGATGATACCGCGTTCCGCTTTGGCCACATTCATGTTCGCCGCCTGCAGCAGGCGCAGCACAATGTTTTCCACATCCTCTCCCACGTAGCCGGCCTCTGTCAGTGTTGTTGCATCCACAATGCAGAACGGCACATCCAGGATACGTGCCAAGGTCTTGGCTAAAAGCGTCTTTCCGGACCCCGTGGAGCCCGCCAGCAGGATGTTGCTCTTCTCAATCTCCGTGCCGTCGTCATCCTCCTTTTGTCTCAGTCGCAGGTAGTGGTTGTAAACGGCTACGCAGAGCGTACGCTTCGCGAGTTCCTGTCCGATGACGTAAGAATCAAGCATGCGGTGCAATTGCTCCGGCGTTGGCAATTCATCCTGTTCTCGTGTTTGTACCTCCAGCACGTCTGAGCTGTCATCCGACGTTTGCGGCAAGATTTCCGGGTGAGTGGCGCTGATGAGAGCCAGTATGCGTTCAGCGGCGATGTCGCCCATCGGCATTGCTTGGAACATTCTATGGTTGAGTTCCTCCATGCAGGGGAAGCATACGTGGACTTCCGGGGTGATATCCAGCATGGGACGCCCATCCTCTTCAGGGAACTGACAGAAGATACAGCGCTTGCGTGGGTTGCGAGGCATGGCGGTTTACTTCGTAGGCTCCGGTTTGTTCTTGAGGATGCGATCCACGAGACCGTATGCAAGTGACTCCTCGGCGGTCATATAGTTATCGCGATCCTGGTCTTTCTTCACCGTCTTGGGATCCTTTCCCGTGTGCTGGGCGAGAATACCGGTGAGCCTCTTATCCAAGCTGAACATGAAGTTGATGGTGCGCTCAACGTCTGAAGCGGTTCCCTGTGCTCCGCCCCTCACTTGATGAATCATGACGTGCGAATTCGGCAAGCAGAATCTCTTGCCCTTCGTCCCCGCCGCGAGAAGAATGGATGCCATGGAGGCAGCGATGCCGATGCAGTAGGTGTTGATATCGCACGAGACAAATTGCATGGTGTCGTAGATGGCGAGACCTGCGGTTACCGAGCCACCGGGCGAATTGATGTAGAGATGAATATCCTTTTTGGGCTCGGTCATTTGCAGGAAGAGCAGTTGCGCTATCACAGAGTTGGCCACGGTGTCATCTATCTCGGTGCCGATGAAGATGACGCGGTCGATAAGCAAACGGGAGTAAATGTCGTATGCCTTCTCGCCCTGACTCGTCTTTTCGATGACCGTGGGTATATAGTAGTTTTTGATCGTTTCCATAGATTTGTACTCCGTCAGTCTATCACATCGTCTGACTTTTTGAAAGAAGGAAGAGGGACATCCCTCCCATTATGCCACAAAAATTGGTTTTCCTCCCCTCTGCCACACGTGTCCCAATAAAATCATCTCTGGACTCATTCAACCCGTTTCTTCATGCTTTTCCCCTGGATGAAGGAAGTAAGCCGGAAAGGTCATAAACCATTGACGATTCAGAAAAACGGCGAGTCCAGCATGACGTAACTCCGGACGCTTTTCTTCTGTCAACGCACCCTCATTCTCGAAAACTTCGTTTTACTTTCGCTCCACAAAAACGCGCGCAGCGCGCTAAAATCCAAATCGTAATTCGTAAATCGTAAATTGACGCTTCGGTACCACACTACCTCAGCGCCCTGCGGGCAAAAGCTGCGCTTTTGTCCAACCGCTCTTACCGCCCGCTTCGCGTGCGCCCTACACGGGGCCGTCGAGCGTCTTGTAAATAGGCACCTCCGGTGCCCCCGCCCACCGATGATCACCTGTTGGGATCGCGTTTTTCTTGGAACACATGTGTTTTTTTTGTATCTAACGACTTGCCTTGTTTGGGAGGGATGGATAGAATGACAGCCATGAAGGAAATCGTCGTTCCCGATGTACCCGTGAAATTGCTCAACGAGTGTGGAGAGACTCTGCGTGTGATGTATCTGGCTCCTTATGCGCCGGATGGACCGGATTTCAGCGTCAAACCCTACCGTGGAAACGGAGGCTACCCGCAGTATCACCACAGCATTTACAACTTGCTGCGTGAGATAGGCTGTGAGGTGTATTCCAGTTCAAAACCGTACGCTATCCTGCAGGCGAAGGGAAACGTGGATTATGTGTTTTCCCTGCTCAACCGCATCCCCATGGAAAATCCGGAAATTTTCATTTCCTCCTATTGTGAATTTGCTCGCATCCCGTACCTTGGAGCTTCTCCGAATATTCGCGCCATCGCGGAGGATAAATGGCTCATGAAACTTGTCTTCGGACGGTTGGGGCTCCCGGTGGCTCAGGGTATGATGTTCCCCAAGAGCCAAGCTCTCCCGGAAGTCCCGCCACCCGCTCTTGCCGGGGCGCAACGTATGTTTGTCAAGAAGAGGTTCGGTGCTGCTTCCGATTGCATCACGGAACAAAATATCGCGGAGAGCTGGAGCGCTGCCGGAGAGCGAGCCGGTGAGCTTACTGCTCAGGGGCACGATGTTTTAGTTGAGGAGTTTTGCCCCGGTCGGGATTACACGGTTCCGGTCATCGGAGGTGAGTCTCCGCTCATCCTCGGTTATGTGCGTCCCGGTTCCGACAAAAAGGAAGGCATTATCACCGGTGATCTCAAGCTGCACGACCATTTGGGCTACGCCTGGGCGGACGACCTCTCTGAGCAACTTCGCGATGCGATCAGTGAGGATGTTCATACGATTTGGAAGGCGCTCGGTCCCATTGACTATTTCCGACTTGATTACCGCATTGATGAAACGACGGGTGTGAGGCATCTCATTGAGATGAACATCTGCTGCTACATTGGCAAGTCCGGACCGTTTGTCATGGGTGCCCAGAGACTCGGCTGGACTCACGGCGATCTCATGAAGGTGATCCTTCAGTACAGCCTCACGCGTCAGCTTCACTCGCGCCCCCTGAGCCGCTGCATGATTTGATCCTCACCAGACTTTACTGTGATGCAAACTTCAGCGAGTTTTCTTATCTTTTGCGTTGTTGCATGAAGCGAACAATGCCTTCGCCGATGGCGTGGGCGAAGCGATTGGCATTTGCTGATTTTGAGAGATAGTGAGCGTGCTCCGGGTTGGAGAGGAAAGCAACTTCGGTGATGACGGCGGGCACGAAAGAGTCGTTGCAGGTGTTGAGCCAATCGCCTCCGCCCTTGTGTCCATCTGTTCGGACGACGACTCCGCAGGGAACACCGTGATTCGGCAGACCGCGATTAAAGACACGGCGGTTCATTGTATCTGCCATGGTTGTGGCAAGCTGAATACCCACCGGGTTGCAGTAAAAGGCGCCTTTGTTGGATATGAGCCAAGAGTCAGACTCGCTGTTGAGGTGGAGGAAGACGACAGCTCCCGGCTTGCAGTCCAGCGCATAGTCGGCGCTGAGTATGCCGACAGCCATGCGGTTGGAGTGGTGATTTGATCGATAAACCGCCGTTGGGATGGGTGTTTTAATCTGTACGACGCCGGTCTGTCGGGCGTATTCTGCCAAGGTGGGGTCAGTCGGGATGTCTCCGCGATTGCAAACGACACAATGGTAGCCGGCTTGTTCCACGACTTGTTTGACGACGTGGGCGTAGCGATACCAGAACTCGCATTCTTCCAGTTGAGCTCCCTGGGAGGCGTCCGGAGTACGCGCGCCCTGTCCGCCCTTACCCGGGGCATAATAGTGTCCGATGTCAAGGACGATGGTGTTAGACTCAAGTGCCTGCCGGCGCATCATTTGTTGAGTGCATTGCGAGCAGAGCAGGACGCAAAAAAGAGCGAGCAAGAAATGAATGGTTTTTTGTTGCATCGGAAATCTTTCCAGAATTAAAGAGGAAGTTGAGCTTGACCGCTCGCCGGCGTGACGCCAAGTTTGACATAGGCTGCGGGCATAGCTTCGCGTCCGCGCGGGGTACGCTTGATATAGCCTTGCATGATGAGGAAGGGTTCATGGACGTCCTCCAGAGTGGAGGCATCCTCCCCCAGCGCGACGGCCAGCGAGGAGAGACCGACCGGACCGCCGTTGAATTTATAGATCATCACCTCCAAGATGCGCTTGTCCATCTCATCCAGCCCGTCAGCATCAATATCAATCATGCCCAGAGCCGCCTCCGCCGTTTCGCCGGTGATACGTCCATCGGAGCGCACTTGAGCGAAGTCACGCACCCAACGCAGCAAGGCATTGGCCACGCGTGGGGTGCCACGGGAGCGGCGGGCTATGGATTCTGCGCCCTCCGGTGACATTTCGATGCCGAGCAAGGCGGCAGAACGTGCGAGAATCTTGCAGATTTCCTCCGTGTTGTAGTAGTCGAGACGGTTAGCTATGCCGAAACGGGAACGCAAGGGTCCCGTGAGCATACCGCTGCGCGTGGTGGCGCCGATGAGGGTAAAGGGCTTGAGGCGCATGTTCACCGAGCGAGCGGCCGGTCCTTGGTCGATCATGATGTCGAGACGGAAGTCCTCCATGGCAGGGTAGAGATATTCCTCCACCGCAGGGTTCAGACGGTGGATCTCATCAATAAAGAGGATATCGCCTTCCTCCAGCCGGGTAAGAAGTCCCGCGAGATCCTTCGCTTTCTCTATTTGCGGACCGGAGGCGATGTAGAGGTTGCGTCCCACCGCGTGAGCAACGATGTAGGCGAGTGTCGTCTTGCCGAGTCCGGGGGGACCGCTGAGCAGTACATGGTGCAACACGTCTCCGCGTTGTTTGGCGGCGGCTACCATGAGCATGAGTCGTTCCTTCACTTTCTCCTGTCCGTAAAATTCGGTGAAGTCCGGGGGACGAAGGGAAATGTCCTGTTCGTTGGGCGGGCTTTCCGTGAGGTGGGAGTAAATGGAGCCGGAATTACCGGGAGAGGCGCTCATGGGGGCGTTGTGTGTGAGGGGTGATTTTATACGAAGAGGACATAGTCGTTCTTGCGGGGCTTGGCAGGGGATTCTCCCCCCTCCGCAGCGTATCCCAGGATGCAGATGCCCAGACCCTCGTAGCGAGTTCCGTCAATCCCCCAGTTGGAGAGCACTTCCGCCCCTTCCGGCAGTTCGAACATTTCTTTCCCTCGGTTGATCCAGCAGGAGCCAAGCCCTACTGCGTGAGCCGCCAGCATCAAATTTCCCATCACGAGGCACGCATCCTGAATCCCGGTGGGCGCCTCTTTGTCGGCCATCACAAAGACTGCCACCGGAGCTCCATAAAATGGATCTATTTCCTTTCCCCATACTTGTGCATTGAGCTTCCCGAGATGCTTCAGCAGCGCAGTGTCTCGCACCACGACCATCCGCGGAGACTGGGTCCCGTGCCCCGTCGCGGCGTATGTGCCTGCCTCAAGCACAGCTTCCAATTTTTCGTCCTCCACTACCTGTGCCGTGTATTTTCTGCAGCTTCGCCGCTCCTTGATATCTTGCAATGTCTCTCTCATGTTTCCATTTTAATCACACCCTCCTCCCTTGTCAATCTCGGATCCTTCGCCACAAAAACGACTCTCTTGCAATTTTTTCGTATCTTTGCACTTGTCAAAGTCTCATCTGACTGATACAATCCCTCCTGTCTTTCGGGGTATTAGCTCAGTTGGTAGAGCGCCTCAATGGCATTGAGGAGGTCAGCGGTTCGAACCCGCTATGCTCCAGAGCAAAATTCGAGGCTTGTCGGTCAAACGGCGAGCCTCGTTTTTGGAATCAGCTCTGTGAATTGCAAGAACAGATGCAACGGAAGACTG